>NZ_ARZA01000276.1 GCF_000387765.1 Caldisalinibacter kiritimatiensis | reverse complement strand
CATTTCCTCTAGGGGATTTTTCAATTATTATACTAGGGTAATTTTAATTTATCATAAACAGGGAATATTATGATGATTTAATTCAAGGAGGATATGAAGTGATTCTCAATTGCTTATTAGATTACGATGAGGAAAGAAAAGTACATTTTTTAGGTTATGTTAAGACGATGCTAAAATATCATTATTTAGACAAGCATAAGAAGAAGGAAATCAATATTTCATTAAATCAGTCTATAAAGTTAAAGAACGGAAATGTTGAATTAATAGAGCTTATTGAAGGTGATGTATGTGTAGAGGAGGATATTATTAATAAATTTAGGACACGAGAATTAATAAAATGCATATTTGAATTAACAGATAGGCAACGGGATGTTGTGATTAAGTATTATATAGAAAATAAGGCTATAGCTCAAATAAGTAAAGAATTAAATATTAGCTATAGAACGGTAGTTAACACGAAAACAGCAGCTATTAGGAACCTGAGAAAAAAATTAAAGCAATAGATAATGAAAATAATAGTAAAAATATTACCTCTTATCTATGTAAGTAGTAGAAAGGAGGTGATGAATATGCCAGTAAATGCAGTAGCCTTAAATTCAAAACTTAAATTCCAGTTTGACGGAGGTATTGATGAAAACGGTAAAATTGTTACCAAGACAAAGACTTATTCAAAAGTCAAGCCTACAGCAACTAACGATGATGTGTATGCAGTAGCAACATCTATGGCTTCAATGCAGATGTTACCTTTAGTATCAGTAAGAAAAATTGAAGAAGTTGAATTAACACAAGAGTAATTTAACTCTATATTTTAGTAAGGAGGTGAATCAACATGGCAGATAAGAGATTACAGTTAGAATTCAGAAATGAATCAGATAAGAAGGTTAGAATTTCAGTAGATAGTCCTAGAGATGACTTAACTGAAGCAGAAGTAAGGACAGCTATGGAAGATATCATAGCAAGAAATGTCTTTAATTCTTCAGGTGGTGATTTAGTTAATATAGCTGGAGCAAGGATAATTACTACAGATGTGACAGAATTGACTTTATAGAAAAAAGCCGGACAAGCTCCGGCTTTTTCTATTAACAAACGTATAAGATAACGTGAAATAAGACGTGAAAGTATTTGTTTGTTAGTAGCTTTATAGTCAATGGCGAAAAGCGAATAGCTAAAAGCAGTTTTCCAAATTTTTTCAGGAGGTGTGTTTATGGAAGAGATATATACTCATATTGCTAACTTGGGTTTTCCAATAGCGGTTTCCGTATATTTATTAGTAAGAATAGAAGGGAAACTGAATAATTTAACTCAAAGCATAAATGAGTTATCAAAAGTAATAGCATCTATGAAGTAAAAACAATATATGGATAAGAATAAAAAACGTTCATACACATAATAATTTGGAGAAAATGAAGCATCAAATAAATGATAAACGTAAAAAAAGACGTACGAGTAGATGTAAAAAGTGACGTAAATTAATACGTGATAGAAGACAGATAATTAAATAAATTTTATGTGTAAATGATTAGTGTAAAATGGCAACTGAATTTATGTTTTTGCACAAGTTTTTTAGCATTTGTTGTTGAGGGACGCCACGTCCCTCAACTAGAGTTAGATTGAAAATGTAAAATTGTAGGTCACAATTTATTGTGGCCTATTTTTAATTTTTGCTTTTCTCTTACGTTTTTTAGTACATTATTTTGTATATTTTTTTCTATTTTTAAGCTAATAGCTAATAGCTAGTAGCTAAAGGGCAGTTTTATCCATTGACACGAACATATGTTCGGTTTATAATATTGTAAAAGGAGGGATGCTAAAATATGGTTTGTGTTGAAAAAATCGTAACAAATAAAATTATAGCTGTAGTTCCTTTGTATATAGATATGAAAGGTAATTCTACAAAAATAACAACAAAGGAATCTGGAGATGTTTTTATATATAAGACTATACATACCGTCTTAAAATTATTAGGTAAATATTTTATGATAGATTTAAGTGCATCAAGAAAATATTATGGTGAAGTTATTGGTGCTTCAAACATTATCCCCATACCATTTGATTCGGAAAATATTTTTATACCTGTAAAGGTTAGAAAACCCTTATCTAAAAATGATGGCTCCTTTGGATATGTAAATTTGAAGTATATAAAAGATATAGAAGAGAGAAAAGATGGAGTATATATAGTAATGAAGGGCAATAATGAAATTAAGAGTCTTCAACGGTTTAAAACAGTACAAAAACATATAAATGATGGAAAAATTGTTAAAAGAATTTACGATAAAAGAAGTAACATACTAGTAATGGATAATAGTTCGAGCTTTTATTCGCAGTATCACCAACCTGCAACTAAAGGGGATATAGCATTACTTAGGGATGAGTTACTGGCTATTAAAAATAAATTACAGTAAATGTTCTAAGTATTAGTTAGACGTAAAAGGAAACGTGAAAGAAGATGTTTAATGGTATTAATTCCTAGACCATAAAAGAAAGTAAATGATATAATTAAACCAACAGAATTAGTTGGAGGAATTCAATTGATTACAATACAAGGAACTATTGAAGAAATAATATTTAAAAATGAATCAAATGGATATGTAGTAGCAATAGTAGAAACAGAGGACGATGTGATAACTGTTGTTGGCTATATACCAATAATAAATATAGGGGAAACCCTTGAAATACAAGGAGAATGGGTAAATCATCCAACCTACGGACAACAGTTAAAGGTACACACATATTCAACAGTAGTACCAGCTACTTTAAATGGAATAGAAAAGTATTTATCATCAGGATTAATACCGGGTATAGGTCCTAAAACTGCTAAAAAGATTGTAGAAAAGTTTGGTATAGATTCTTTAGATATACTTCAATACAATCCAGAAAAATTAATGGAAGTAGACGGAATTGGAAAGAAAAAGGCTAGAAAGATAGCAGAAACCTTTGAAGAGCAGCGAGAACTAAAGGATGTAATGATTTTTTTACAGCAGTATGATATAAGTCCTAGTTACGGTATAAAGATATTCAAGAAATACGGAAAAGATACTGTAGCTAAGATAAAAGAAAATCCATATAGATTGTCTGAAGATATATTTGGTATAGGATTTAAAATTGCAGACAAAATAGCTCAATCCTTAGGAATAGACTCTAAATCTAATTATAGAATAAATGCAGGTATAAAATTTACTTTAATGGAGTTTGCATCAGAAGGACACACATATGCTCCAAAGGAAGAACTCATAGCTAAAGCTTCACAATTATTAAATGTGGAAGAAAGTCTAATAGAGGATGGACTGAGTAGACTGGCCTTAAAGCAGGAAATACAGCTAGAAAATATCGATAATCAAATATTTGTATATTATATGCCCTTCTTTTATGCAGAAACAAACGTTAGCAAGAAAATAGTTGAACTTTCCCAAGCAGAATTAAAAGAAATAGATATAGATGTAGATAGTGAAATAAAAGATATAGAAGAAAAAACAAATATCAAGTTTGCTACTAAACAAAAGGAAGCAATAAAGCAAGCAGTAGAAAATGGCGTACTAGTTATTACAGGAGGTCCGGGAACAGGAAAGACTACTACTATAAACAGCATCATAGAATTGTTTGAAAGTCAAAACCTTACAGTGGCATTAGCAGCACCTACAGGTAGAGCAGCTAAGAGAATGAGTGAAGCTACAGGCAGAGAAGCGAAAACTATTCATAGACTATTAGAGTATACCTTTATAGATGAAGAAATAGGTATGGCATTTAATAAAGACGAAGGTACACCCCTTGAAGCAGACGTGGTTATTATTGATGAGGTTTCAATGATAGATATCTTACTAATGAATAATTTACTTAAGGCGATACTTCCGGGGACTAGACTTATACTAGTAGGTGATGTTGACCAGCTTCCATCAGTAGGAGCAGGTAATGTACTTAAAGATATAATTTCAAGTAAAATAGTTAAGGTTGTTAAATTAGACGAAGTTTTTAGACAAGCACAGGAAAGCATGATAATTGTTAACGCCCATAGAGTAAATAAAGGACAAAAACCTATTTTAAACGTGAAGGATAAAGATTTTTTCTTTATAAGCGAAACTTCAAATGAACGAATAGTTGAAACTATTATCGGTCTTTGTAAAGAAAGATTACCTAAATTTAACAACTATGACCCGTTGAAAGATATACAGATTCTTACTCCTATGAAAAAAGGAGATGCAGGAGTAAATATGTTAAATAATAAACTACAGGAGTCTCTTAATCCTAAAGCTCCTATTAAAGGCGAGAAAGCAATAGGGGATGTTACTTATAGAGTAGGCGATAAAGTAATGCAGATAAAAAATAACTATAGAACTAAGTGGGAAATTAAAGAAGATGGCAAAGTAATAAGTGAAGGTGAAGGGGTTTATAACGGAGATTTCGGATTTATTACAGATATAGATGAAGAAGAAAGTGAATTAACAGTAGTGTTTGATGATAATAAAGAGGTAGTATATGATTTTAGTCAGTTAGACGAATTAAAACTTGCATATGCAACCACTGTTCATAAAAGTCAGGGTAGTGAATTTCCAGTAGTTATTATGCCTATGACTTGGGGTCCTCCAATGCTTCTTACTAGAAATCTTTTATATACAGCTATAACTAGAGCAAAGGAGTTAGTTGTTTTAGTTGGAAATGAAAAATACTTGCATATGATGATAAAAAACAATAGAATCACTAAAAGGTATTCGGGACTAGATAAAAGGTTATCAAAGGTACTTGAGATGTTGATGGGATAGTTAGTTTGGGGACAGGGCTCAGGGAACAGTAGACAGGTAACAGGGGACAGGATTGTACGTTGTTGAGGGACGCCCACGTCCCTCGACTCTATATTCAGGGCTTAGGGAACAGGAACAGTAGAGTAGATTTGTACGTTGTTGAGGGACGCCCACGTCCCTCGACAAAATAGTTACCAAGAACTGTCAACTGAGAGCTGACAACTAAACATTGGAGGCCAATATGAAAAATATAATAAAAGTATTAAAGACCTTTTGCCACACTTTTTTAGAGCTTCTCTTCCCAGAATCAGGAGTATGTTTTATCTGCGATAGTTATGACGAAGAGATTGGTGAAGACCATATATGTGATGAGTGTAAACAAAAACTTAAGTTTATAGGAGAACATAGGTGTTCGATATGTGGTAGACCCTTAGAGCTTGGATATATACCTGATAAATGCCATGAATGTATAAAATCCATACATTATTTCACTAAAGTAATAGCCCCATTAGAATATACAGGAATAACAAAGGATGCAATATATAAATATAAATACGGTAAAAAAGCCTATATGTATAAGGCTTTAGGTCATTTAATGGTACAAGCTCTACAAAATGAGGATATCGAAGATATAGATTTAATAGTACCAGTCCCCTTACATAGGTCTAAACTAGTGAACAGAGGATTTAATCAAGCTGAGCTTTTAGGTAAGTATATATCAAACTACTTTAATATACCAATGGATTCCAAAAATCTTATAAGAGCAAGAAAGACTAAAATTCAAAATAAATTATCTAAAAAAGAAAGGCGTAAAAATATAAAAGGTGCATTCAAGACGAAGAGAAGTAAAGTATTTGAAGAAAAGAAAATCTTATTGATAGACGATATATATACTACAGGAGCGACAGTAGACGAGTGTAGTAAAGTTCTTTTACATGCAGGAGCAGAGGAAATTGTGGTGTTAGTATTAGCTAGAGGACAGGGATCAGGGAATAGGGGACAGTAGACAGGATTGTACGTTGTTGAGGGACGCCCACGTCCCTCAACTGAATATTTTCTAAATATAAAAACAGTATTTCTTCTCACCCAGTTGTTGAGGGACGCCTACGTCCCTCAACTAATATCTTTAACTAAATATAAAAATAAAATTAATTATATATTGCAGGAATTGGCTGATAAATGACGAAATATGTAACTAACTGCAGATATTCAAACTCATTTGGAGGTGACTATAGATGAACGTTAGGAACTGTAGAAGATGTGGAAGAATCTATGTTTATGATGGAATCAATAAATTATGTCCTCAATGTAGAAAACAAGATGAAGAAGAATTTCATAGAGTAAAAGAATATATATATGACAATCCTGGAGCCAACGTTCAGATGGTATCTGATGCAACAGGCGTGTCAACTGAAAAAATATTAAAGTTCTTAAGAGAAGGTAGATTAGAATTAAAAGGTGATGAAGAAAATCTTTTTCTAGATTGTGAAAGATGCGGTAGACCAATCAGGACAGGAAGATTTTGTGAAAAGTGTAAGCAAGAAATGGAGAGAGAATTTAAACAAGCGATAGCATCGGATAAATCTAATTCACGAATTCAAAAAGAACGAGATAAGATGTATATAGCTGAAAAATATAAAAGAAAAAAATAATTAAAGTAGTACCCCATTTTTACCGATAATAATCACAGAAGAATCGGTAGAAATGGGGTGATTTTATGAAGATTACAAATGGTAATATTGAAAAAGCATTACAAGTATATAGGAAACAGAGTAGCAACGATAAAAAAGTAAGTGCTGCAAAAAAAGCTAGCAAAAGAGACGAGCTTAACATATCTAACCAAGGAAAAGATTTTCAGGTTGCAATGAAGGCATTAAAAAATACACCTGATATAAGAAAAGAAAAAGTAGCTGAAATAAAAAGACAAATAAGTACAGGGACGTACAATATTGACAGCGGAAAAATAGTAGAAAAGATTTTAGAGGATATAAACATTGATATGAAGATATAAAGAACTGGTGGTGATGAGGGTGGAGAAATTAATAAAAGAATTAAAAGAGATTTTAGAAGAAGAATTAAAAATATATAAAGAGATGCTACAAATAACAGAAAAGAAAACAAAAGTCATTACATCAGGTACTGCAAAAGAATTAGATAAAACAACTCAAATAGAACAAACGATGATATTAAAAATAGCAAAATTAGAAAACCAAAGAGAAAAGATAGTAGAAAATATTAAAATACAAGTTGGTATAAACGGTGAAGCATCAGTTGCAAAGCTTACTGAAAAAATTAGTGCTCAATATAAAAATGAAGTAAAAGAGCTTGAGAGTATTAGAGATGAGTTACTAGATATATTAAATAAAATTAAAAAGAGAAATGAACTGAACAGTAAACTTATAAACGATTCCCTTGAATATATAAATTTTAACATTAATTTATTAACTAGTAGTGCTACAGAAACCACTTATACAAATAAAGTAGAAGAAGGAAATGCAGGCAAGAGTCAAAGTTTATTTGATGCTAAGGTTTAAGTAATGAGGAGGTTTTCTTAAGATGAGTTCGATTTTTACAGGATTATCAACAGCTTTATCAGGGATATTTGCTAATAGAACAGCATTAGATACTGTATCCCATAATATTTCAAATGTAGATAATCCAAACTATGTAAGACAGCAAGCGATACATGCTTCTTCAACATATACAAAATTACCTAATGCCAATTTAAGTATAGGTACAGGAGTAGATGTACAAGAAATACGTCAAATTAGAGATGAGTTTTTAGATGCTAAATATAGGACATCTATAAGTGAGTATGGATATTGGTCGGCGAAAAATAGCGTATTTGAAGAAGTACAGAGGATATTTAATGAAATATCCGAGAATGGATTACAAAGTGTAATGGACGAATTTTGGAATGGTTGGGAAGAGCTTTCTAAAAACCCTGATAATCTAACACTAAGAGGATTATTAAAAGAAAGAGCAGAAGCTGTTGTAGAAACAGTAAACCATATAGGTCAGCAATTACTTAATACTAAGAAGAATTTAAATGTAAGTATTGAGAATAAGGTTGAAGAAATAAACAATATAGGTAAAGAAATAGCTAAACTTAATGAAAAGATACAAGTTGTTGAAAGTAATGGCATGAAGGCAAATGATTACAGAGATACAAGAAATAGTCTATTAGACACATTGTCAAATCTAGTCTCTATAGAGTATTATGAAGACGATAAATACTGTGTAAATGTAGCTATTGGAGGCAAATATTTAGTTAATGGCTCAAATTGTAGTGAGATAGAAGCAAAAGAAGATGGAAGTCCTTATGTAGATTTATTTTGGAAAGATGAAAGCACAGAAGTTAACATTAAAGGCGGAGAAATGACAGGATTAATCAAATCAAGAGATAATACCATTGTGGATATTACAGATAAATTTAATAATTTTATAAAAACAGTTGCAGAAAAAGTCAATACAATTCATAAAACAGGATATACGTTAGAGGGACCACTAGGAGATGATTTTTTTGCTGCACCAAATCCTTTAGAATCAATAGGAGTAGGTAATATAAAAGTCAATGATAATTTATCAACCTTAAATAAAATAGCAGCCTCTTCCGAACCTGTACTTGATATGAATGAAAGAGGTAACGGAAAGATAGCAGAAAAGATAGCAGGTATAAGAGAATCATATCTTTTTGGAGATATGACTCCAGACGAATACTATAGAGAAATTATTTCGGACTTAGGGGTACAAGCTAATGAAGCGGCCACCATGGAGGAAAGTCAAAAAATATTAATCTCCCAAGTAGATGAAAGAAGAAAATCTATATCAGGAGTATCATTGGACGAGGAATTAGCAGACATGCTAAAATATCAACATTCATACGTCGCCAACACAAGAGTAGTAAACGCAATAGACGAAATGATAGACATAATTATTAATAAGACAGGGAGAGTTGGAAGATAATTAGCAAATAGCTAGCTATTTGCTAATTATCTTCCAACAATGTTAAATTTTAAATTGTGAATTCTAAATTGAATACTATGGTGGGGGAGAAATGTCTAATAATATTATTAGAGATAAGAGTTACAAATTTGCACTTAGGATTGTAAAAATGTACAAGTACATAGTAGAAGAAAAGAAAGAATATGTATTAGCTAAACAACTACTAAGAAGTGGTACAAGCATAGGAGCAAACGTAGAAGAGGCATGTGCAGGACAGAGTAAAAAAGATTTTATTTCGAAATTATCAATAGCACAAAAAGAATCGTTTGAAACTAAATATTGGCTAAGGTTATTAAAGGATAGTGGAATTGTAGAACAAAGATTCGTAGATAGTATGTTAGAAGATTGTGAAGAACTTATAAAGATAATAACTAAAATCCTTGTTACTACGAAGGCCAATGTTAAATAGTTCTTTAATTTAAAATTTATGATTTAAGATTATATTTACTAGTGGAATTTAAAAATTATCAATAACTTAGAAAGAATTATTTAAAGTAAATATTGGTTAAGATTATTTAAAAAAGTGGAATTGTAGAAAAAGATTTGTAGTTAGTATATTAAAAATTGAGAAGAACTCATAAACCTAACAAGTAAAATCTTAATTACTACTAAGGTTAACATTAAATAGTTTTTGTTTTTTAATTTAAAATTTAAAATTTAGAATTTAAAATTATATTTTCGAAGGGACTGAGAAAATATGAGCGGTTGGATAGGCTTTAACACAGCAGTTTCAGGATTATTAGCAAGTCAAAGATCATTACATACAACAAATCATAATATATCTAATGCAAATACTGAAGGATATTCAAGACAACAGGTAGTTCAAAAATCAGCTTCACCTATGTCACTACCAGGAATCGGTATGCTTGGAATGGGAACAAGCATAGATGAAATTAAAAGAGTAAGGGATTCGTATGTAGATTTTAAATATTGGCTAGAAAATGCTCCTTTAGGGGAATGGGAAGTTAAAAGAGAGAATCTAGTAGAATTAGAGAAAGTATTTAATGAGCCTTCAGATAGTAGCTTCAGACAATACTTAGATGATTTCTTTACAGCACTTGATACATTAAGTAAAAATCCTTCAGATTATTCCCATAGGTCATTAGTAAGAGAAACAGCAGAAGCACTTACAAGTCACTTAAATGAAACAGCAGGAAGACTATATAAGATGCAGGAAGAGATTAACTTCGCTATTTCTACAAAAGTAGACCAAATTAATGATTTAGCAGAAAGTATTAGAAACTTGAATAAGCAGATATATGGCCTTGAACTTGACGGTACTAAAGCTAATGATTTAAGAGACAAAAGAGCTTTATTAGTAGACAAGCTATCAAAAATAGTAAACGTTCAGGTTAATGAGGATGACCAAGGAAGATATACAGTTTCTATCGGTGGAACCACCCTTGTACATCACTTAGAAGTAAGGAAAATCGAGTATGCAGGCAAATCAAAAGGACAAGACCCAAATCCGGTTGAGGTTAAGTGGGATAACGGACAAAGTGTAAGTATAAAATCAGGAGAGATAAAAGGACTTATAGACTTAATAAACGGTGAAGGTGAAAGTGGAAGCTATAGAGGAGTACCTTTTTATATAAATAGATTAGACCAGTTTGCAGCAAAGTTTGCTGAAAGAATGAATAATGTTCATTATAATAATAAAGGATTAAATAAAGCAGAAAACATATATATGTTTACTATAGATGGTAAAGATTCAGCGAGCTTCGTCCCTGGAACTGATGAAGTAAAAGCCCATAATATATCGGTGTCTAAGGATATATTAGACAACCTTGACAACATAGCTACAGCAGAGAATCATAATGAACCGGAAAGCAACGAAGGGGTATTAGAGCTTATAGATTTAAGAGAGGATAAGATGTTCTTTGATGACCCTACAAATCCACCTCAAGGTACACCAGATGATTTTATAAAGTCAGTATTATCAACATTGGCAGTTGACAGTCAGCATGCAGATAGAATGAACAATAACCAAAGCGTTATAATGGAAAACATAGAGCTTAAAAGGGAATCAGAATCAGGTGTATCAATAGACGAAGAAATGTCTAATATGGTGAAATTCCAACATTCCTATAACGCAGCAGCAAGAATGATAACTACAATGGATAAGATATATGATGTTACAATAAATAGATTAGGACTTGTAGGAAGATAATCTGTTTCACAGATTATCTTCCTAATTGTGAATTGTGAATGTTAAATTCTAAATTAAAAGCATTTTTATATTTTATAATTCACAATTTAACATTTAAAATTTAGAATTATTTATGATGGACACTGTGTCCATCATAAATTGTGGGGAGGCAATATATATGCGAATAACCAACAACATGATGATAAAAAACATGATGCGAAATTTAAATAACAACCTAAAAAGAATGGACAAGGTACAACAACAGATGGCATCAGGTAAAAAATTCCAGTTACCTTCAGATGACCCTATCGGTGTTTCAAAGAGTCTTAAGCTTCACACAGACCTTGGTAGAATAGAGCAGTATAAAAGAAATGTAGACGATGCGTTATCGTGGATGGAAATAACAGAATCAGCTATATCTGATATGGGAGATGTACTTCAAAGGGCAAGAGAGCTTACAGTGCAGGCTTCTAACGGAACTAATACTACTGATGACTTAAATAAAATATCAAAAGAAGTGGAGGAATTAAAAGAACATCTTATAGAATTAGCCAACACTACATATGCAGGAAGGTCAATATTTACAGGATATAAAACAAATGCTCCATTACTTGATGAAGAAGGAAAATACAAATTAACTAACTATGAGTCAGGGGCAGTTGCAACTCCTACTGGTTTACAATTACAAGACAGTGAAATATCAGAATATAATGTAGGGGTAGCTGAGAGCATAGAAGTTAATACGAGTGGTATTAAAATTTTCGGTAAATATGAATCGGCAAATCCAGAGGATGGTAACTTTAGTACATCGAGTGTAAATGGATATACAATAGATTCGAGCAATAAGACGTCTGATAGTACAGGAGCAGATAAAAGTTATTTAATAGAAATATTTGACCAATTAAAAAATGCTATGGATGGTGGCGATACAGATACTATTGAAAAGAGTATAGGTAGAATAGATAAAGTTATGGAGAATTTATTAGCCGTCAGAGCGGAAATAGGAGCTAAAACTAATAGATTAGAACTCACTAAAAACAAATTAGAATCGCAAGAGATTAACTTTACAGAATTGTTATCTAAGAACGAAGATGTGGACATGGCTAAAGTAATCATGGACCTTAAGATGGAAGAAAACGTCTATAGAGCATCGTTATCAGCAGGAGCAAAAATAATACAACCAACATTAGTAGACTTTTTGAGATAAAATCTCAAAAAGTCTACTAATTCTAAATTTTAAATGTTAAATTTTAAATTAAAAAACATATTCATTGAAATTTTGTAGAGCACAATTGATTGTGCCCTACGTCCTAATGAATGGTTGTAACATATAATTCTTGTGTATAATTATTGTTATTTATTATGTTGTACGTTGTTGAGGGACGCTCACGCGTCCATGTTTCAGTTGTTGAGGGACGCCCACGTCCCTCAACTTAATGGAGGTAGAAAAATGCCACTACAAATAACCACTACAAAACCAATAATAGAAATGAAAACCACAAGAGGACAAATGAATATACAACAACCAAGGGGCGAACAAACAATACGCACAACAAAGCCTAAAGCCAACATAAAATCTGAAAAGCCCAAGGTTATAATAGACCAGTATCAGTGTTTTGCAGAAGCTGGACTTAAAAACTTCCTAGACTTAACAAAAGAAGCAGCACAGCTAGGAAGACAAAAAGCCCTAGAAGCCATAACAAGGATAGTACAAGATGGAAACAGAATGGCAATGATACAAAAAAATATGCCTCCAGCTATACCAGAACTAGCAGAAAAAAATGCATGGGATGATAATCTTGATTACAACATAGGTCTTATTCCTAAAAGCAGACCTAAAATAGAAGTAAAGGGAGATTTAAAGATAGATTGGGTACTAGGTAAAGTAGATATAAACTATAAAGTAAACAAACCTAAAATAAACTATAACCCTGCAAAAGTAGAAATATATATTAAGCAAAAAGGAAGTATAGATGTACAATATGTGGACGTGAAAGCTTAACAAAAGTTGTATTACAACTTTTGTAAGCTTTAATTTTAAATGTTAAATTAAAGATGCAGTTAGTAGCAAGTTGTTAGTAGTTAGTAGCTCTGAGATAACAGTTCTTAGTTCTTAGCTATCAGTTCTCAGTAAAAGATAGTAACGCGATTTCGTTGTCGAGGGATGCCCACGTCCCAATGCTGCTGTCGAGGGACTCACGTCTCAATGTTGTTGTCGAGGGACTCACGTCTCAAT
>NZ_ARZA01000275.1 GCF_000387765.1 Caldisalinibacter kiritimatiensis | reverse complement strand
TTAAAAATATCAAATTTTAAAATTAATAATAGAATAATTACGGGGGATTTTTTTGAAACGGATATTTTTAAATATGGATAACAAATTATACCCTTATAACAGAGAAGCAGCTTATAACTACGCTAAGAAATGGGCTTTTAAAAGAAATCCAAAATATTATAATTTTGAAAATCTAGGAGGAGATTGTACAAATTTTGTATCTCAAGTTTTACATGCTGGGGGGTGTCCTATGAATAATAGAAAATGGACAGGGTGGTATTATTATAGCTCATATAATAGGGCTCCAGCATGGACGGGAGTAGAGTTTTTATATAATTTTTTGATAAATAATAGAGAGAGGGGACCTATAGGTAAAATAAGTGATATAAACGAAATTGATATAGGTGATATTATACAGTTAAATTTTGAAGAAGATGATACTTTTAATCATTCATTAGTAGTAGTAAGAAAAGAAGAACCTTATGCACCCGAGAATATATACATTGCAACACATACCTATGACAGATTTAATTATCCATTAAGTAATTATTTATATGAAAAAATAAGATATATTCATATATTGGGTTATAAATACTAGAAAAATATGATAGTGTGATATAATGTAGCTGTGCAAAAGCAAAAGGGGGAATTTTCATGAAAAAAATAAATAATACAAGAGCAATAGAAAAACTAATAAATTATGATAAAATAGCAACATTAAACGTATTGGGGAGAATAACTCATAAAAATAAAACAAATATTTATGTTGATAATATTGAAAATCCCAAAGGTATTATATTACAATCAGATTATTGGAATACTATATATTCACCCTATGATGAAGTAGCAGAAAATATGATAAAAGAAATGAAGTATGATGAAAATAAGGGATTTTCAGGTGTTCTTAAAAAATACTATGATATTATAAAAAAATATAAAGACATAGAGTGGGAAGAACCTTGTTATTTATACTATATGGACAAAGATGCTTTAGACTACACAAAGGTTAAACATAAAGTTGAAGCATTACGATTAGAACACGCAGAAATAGTTAATGAATTTTATACATATAAAAGTGAACATTCATTAGAATATATAAAGGGGTGTATTAAGAAAAGACCATCTTCGGCAGTATTTGATAAAGATGGAAATCCGATTTCATGGGCTGTGATAAGAGAAGATGGGTCAATGGGTATAATGTATACTAGAGAAGAATATAGAGGTAAAGGGTTAGCTGCTTCAGTAAGTATTGATTTAGCAAAAAAAGTTATAGATAATAATTGGACTCCTTATGTCCATATAGTTACAAGTAACACACCATCTATAGCTTTAGCAGAATCTATAGGTTTTAAACGTTATGGGGAAGTTATGTGGTTTGGGATAAAATAAAAGTACACTAAAGACTAAAATAAGGAAGTGAATGAAATAATGAAAGTACTATTAACAACATTAAATTCAAAATTCATACATTCATGTTTAGCTTTAAGATATTTAAAAAGTTATAGTGAAGATATATTACCATCAATAGAGTTAGAGGAATATACAATAAACCAACATAATGATTTTATAGTAGGAGAAATATTTAAAAAACAACCAGATGTAGTAGCTTTTTCTTGTTATATATGGAATATGGAACAAATACTTGAGATAGCTCAAGCTTTGAAAATAGTTAAACCAGAAATAAAAATAGTATTAGGTGGACCTGAAGTATCTTATGATTCTAAAGAATTAATGAATAGACATCCATATATTGACTTTATCGTTTATGGTGAGGGAGAAGCTACCTTTAGAGAATTAGTAATTGGATTTATTAATGGAGAAAATAATTATAGTGATATTTTAGGGTTAGTTTATAGAAAAGAAGGAAAGATTATAAAAAATAAACCAAGACCTCTTATAGATAATTTAGATGAAATACCATCACCATTTAAGGGAGATTTATCAGAATTTAAAAATAAGATAATTTACTATGAGAGTTCTAGGGGATGTCCTTTTAACTGCCAATTTTGTTTATCATCAACTATTAAAGGAGTAAGATTTTTCTCTTTAGATAGAGTAAAGCAAGATTTAGAATACATTATAAAAGCAGGTGTTAAACAAGTTAAGTTTGTAGATAGAACCTTTAATACGAAAAAAGATTATGCACTAGAAATTATGAGGTTTATAATGTCCAAAAACGTAAGAAATATAAACTTTCATTTTGAGGTAACTGCTCATCTATTAGATGAAGATATGCTAAAATTTTTAAAAGATGTACCAGAGGGATTATTTCAATTTGAAATAGGGGTTCAATCCACTAACCCTGAAACCATTAAGGCAATAGATAGAAAAACTAATTTTGAAAAATTAGCTGAAGTAACTAAAAGAATAAAAAGTTATAGGAATATACATCAACACTTAGATTTAATAGCAGGATTACCATATGAAGACTATAATACCTTTAGAAAATCGTTTAATGATGTATATAATCTTAAACCTGATAAACTACAACTAGGTTTTTTAAAGTTATTGAAAGGTTCAGGATTAAGACAAAATGTAGAAAAATATGGTTTCAAATTCTTGGATAAACCTCCTTATGAAGTACTTGAAAACAAATATATAAGTTATAATGAAATGTTAAAACTAAAGGTGATAGAAGATTTAGTAGAAAAATATAGTAACGAGCATAATTTCGAAAACACATTAGAATTTATTATAAACAAATTTTATAAAACACCAATTGAGTTTTTTGAAGAATTTAGTGACTATTGGGAGCAACGAAATTTACATCAAAAATCCCATAGTAAAAGAGGCTTATATTGTATTTTATATGAATTTTATATAGATAAGATTAAAGAAAAAGAAGATATATTTAATGAACTGCTTAAATTTGATTATATATTAAATAATAAGGGTGGAAATATACCAAAGAATATAAAAAAATACAACAATTATAATATGAAGAAAAAAAGACATGACTTTTTGAAGGAAGAAAGGAATGTAGCAAAATATTTATCACAATACAAAGATTTACCGCCGAAAAAGATAATCAAAGATATTCATTTTGAAGAATTTAAGTTTAACATTATAGATTTTATAAAAAAAGGATACAATGAAGAAGAGATTAAAAAAAATACAAGTATAGTATTGTTTGTGTATGATAATGATAAAAAAGTATTTGATAGATGCAAATCATATGATGTAACAAAAGAAATTCAGAAATTGGAGTGATAAGATGGATTTACTGAAGGACCTTTATTATGTAAACAGGAAATCTATAAAACAGACATTTACACTTTTCACAAAGAACTGGTCAATAATCCTAGCTATATTTATATATTCAATTATAAGTATAGTGCTGTTTAGTTTAATTGGTATATTATTTACTGGGATACTAAGGATACTAGCGGGGATAGCATTATTTTTAGGTATGAGTGCGCTAGTTTCTGATTATCTTTATTTACTTCAAAACATAGTAAAATATGGGAAATTTACTTTAGAAGATTTTAAAATGGGTTTTAAAGTGTATTTATGGAAGATATATGGTATTTTAGTGATTGGATGGTTGATTAGTTATTTATTAGATTTGTTAGTAATGCCTATTATAAGAGGAGTAGTACCATTAGGGATATTAAGTATTATAATAAATATATTTTTACTGATATTATTTAACCCATTACCAGAATCGATTTATCAAAAATTTTATTCTTCATGGGATACTATAGTTTATACTTTTAATTTTACAAAAGAAAATTGGATTGAATGGCTTTTACCTAATGGTATATTTATGATAGTATTATATTTTATCTCTGGGAGAATTGTAACAAATTTATTTTCCTTAATACAGATAGGTATACCTTTTGACTACACATTAAAAGGAATAGTATTATATATATTTGGACAAGTATTGTTTTCGTTTATAATGATTTATAGAGGAGTTCTTTTTAGCATTTTAAGTACTAGTACAAGAAGGAAAAGAATGTTTATGAGAAATTTATATAAATAAAAAATTGTAGTAGGTGATGCATATGATAAAGAGTGTAGAAGAATTTTTTAAACAGAAGACAGATAACTTAACTTTTGTAAATTTAAAAGAAGAGGCTAATGTAGTAATTAATGGATATACAATACAATCTTCTATACCAATGCCAATTATTATGAGTGATTTAGTAAATGAAATTAAAGGATTTACAGCTCAAGAAGAATTAAGAATATCGACATTCATAGACGGTATGATATACGTTTTAGGAGTCGACCCTAAATTTAAATATGCTGACCATTATAAAGAAATATTATATAACTATAATAACAATATTGAAGATTATATTTTATATAAGGGGCACGTATTTATAGAGCAAAACAAGTTAGACGATGGTATGATATATTTTAGAGCTTTGGTTAAAGTCAATCCTAGAAATGTAAAGGGACTATTTAATTATGCATGTACATTAGAACAAAAGGCAAATGAATTTTATAAAAATAATCACTTTAAGGTTGGAGTTAAATTTATTAGACAGGCAACAGCATATTTGGAAGATATATTAGAAGTTGATTCTGACTTTTCATTAGCCTATTATAAACTAGGTTTTCATTATCAGGCCTTGAAACAATTTAAAAAGTGTCAAATAGTATGGGAAAGGTTTATAGAATTAGATAAAGATGAAAATAGGGTACAAGAAATTAAAGAAAACTTAACTAAAATACAAGATGATGTAACTTATGAGGAAGGATATAATGAAATTTTAAGAGGTAATCCTAAAGAGGGATTAAGTAAGTTACTAACTTTAAGAGAAAGATATTCTGATTGGTGGAATTTACTTTTTATGACTGGTCTTGCTTATAGGCAACTAGGAAGATTTGCTGAAGCTAAAAGGGAATTTGAAAAAGTGTTAGCCATAAAACCTAATCAAGTAGATTCTTTGAATGAAATAGGGTTATGTTTGGCCAATTTAGGAGAATTTGAAAAGGCTGTAGAGAAATTTACTAAAGCTATTGAATTAAGACCTATGGATTATGAAATTAGATGTAATAGGGGAATGACTTATTTACAGCTAGGAGATATAGAAAAAGCTATTGAGGATATTGAATTTGCATATGAGCAAAATCCAGCAGATGAAATAACGATTAGCTGTAAAAGGCAAATAGATAAATTAAGGAGTATGAGTTAAATCTCATATTCCTTTTTTATTTTTAAGTAATCAGTTAATGAGGGTATAACATATAAATCAATATAAATATATATACATATAAAAAAGAATGATTTGAGGAGGGAATTGAGATTGACGAGTGGGGAAGATATAGTTAGTAAATTAGATAGAACTATGAATTATATAAATGCTTTAAATTACTATTGTGATAAGATAAAAAATGATGAAATTAATTATATTGTATGTGTAGAAAGAGAAGAGATTGTCAAATATTTAAGTCTTGCTTTAGATAATATAGTTAATACGATAAAGGAAGTTAGTAAGCATAAAAATGTGTATTTTAATAATGGGGATAACTTAGACTTAGCATTTGAAAGATTGGAAAACTTATATATTGTATCGGATAAATGTATTGAAAAAATGCTTTCTATAAATACGTTTTGTAATCAAGTTAGTAATAATCAACTGGACGACGACTATATAATTTTAGGACTTCAGAGGATAGTTGATAATTTAGAAGATATATTGGATGAATTGTATGATTGTTTCTGTAAATGAAAAATAGAAAAAATTAACATAGATAAAGTTTAAGCTTTGTTAAAATTTTTGAACAATTACAACAATTTGTGATAAAATACAAAGTGATAGAGAAAAATACCAAAAAATAAGTTTGATAAAGGTCAAAGGAGTGATATAGAGTATGAATACTTTAAATGATATGTTAAAAGCAGCAGTAGGACAACGAACAATGAAACTTGCATTAGCAGCTTCACAAGACTATCAATCTTTAAAAGCAGTAATAGAAGCAGCAGAGAAAGGAATAGTGGAGCCTATTTTAGTTGGAGACATTGAAAAAACAAAAGAAATAGCAACTGAAAATAGATTAGATATAGAGAAATATGAAAAAATTGATGCTCCTAGTTTAGAAGAGTCAGCAAAAGTAGCTGTAAAGTTAGTAAGTGATAAAAAAGCTGATTTTTTAATGAAAGGTTTAATTGATACATCTATTCTTTTAAAAGAAGTATTAAATAAGGATTATGGACTAAGAACTGATAGTTTACTAAGTCATGTAATGGTTTATGAAGTACCTACATATCACAAATTATTAGCATTAACTGATGGAGGAATGAATTTATTACCTAGTTTAGAGGACAAAGTGAAAATTCTAAAAAATACAATTGAAGTATGTAAAGCTTTAGGTAAAGATGTTATAAAAGTTGCAGTTTTAGCAGCAAAAGAGAAAGTAAATCCTAAAATGCCAGCTACTGTAGATGCTGATAAATTGAAGCAAATGGGGCAAGACAAAAAGTTTGGAGAAGAAGTTATAGTTGAAGGACCATTAGCCTTAGATTTAGCAGTTTCTAAAGAAGCTGCCAAAGTAAAAGGGGTAGAAAGTAAAGTGGCAGGAGATGCTGATGTATTATTAGTACCAAATATAGAAATGGGTAATGGTGTAGGAAAGAGTCTAACTTATTTTGCAAAAGGTAAATCAGCAGGTGTTATTATGGGAGCGAAAGCACCAGTAGTACTTGTATCTAGAGCTGATACACATGAATCTAAATTATACTCTATAGCTCTTGGTAGTTTAATAGCAAGTAATAATAAGTAAATAAAAATAAACTCAATGAAAACATTTTCATTTCTTTGTAATGTGAAGGGGGTATAATATAATGAAGGAACTATTAACTGGAAATGAAGCTGTTGCTAGAGGAGCATATGAAGCTGGTGTTACAGTTGCATCGGCATATCCAGGAACACCAAGTACAGAAATATTAGAGAATGTAGCTAAATATAAAGAAATATATTCAGAATGGGCTCCTAATGAAAAAGTAGCTTTAGAAGTATCTATAGGTGCATCTATAGCTGGAGCAAGGTCTTTAGCAGCAATGAAGCATGTTGGAGTAAATGTAGCGGCAGACCCATTATTTACAGTAGCTTATACAGGAGTGAATGGTGGTCTTGTACTTGTTACTGCTGATGACCCAGGAATGCACAGTTCGCAAAATGAGCAGGATAACAGAAACTATGCTAAATTTGCAAAGATACCAATGCTAGAACCAAGTGATAGTCAAGAAGCAAAGGAATTTACTAAAATAGCATATAAGATAAGTGAAGAATTTGATGTGCCTATATTATTAAGATTAACTACTAGAATATGTCATAGTAAAGGGATAGTAGAATTAGAAGACAGAGAACAAGTTGAAATAAAAGAATATGTTAAGAATATACCTAAATATGTAGCTACTCCAGCCAATGGAAGGAAACTACATGTTAAGTTAGAAGAAAAATTAAAGAAATTAGAAGAATTTAGCAACAATACTTCATTAAATAAAGTAGAATGGTATGATAAAAAAATAGGTATTATAACTTCAAGTGTTTCCTATCAATATGCCAAAGAAGTCTTTGGAGACAATGCTTCATATCTTAAACTAGGATTTACTTATCCACTACCAAAAGAAAAAATTAAAAAATTTGCTAATGAAGTTGAGAAGTTGTATGTGATTGAAGAACTAGATCCATATTTAGAAACAGAAATAAAAGCAATGGGTATAGAAGTAATAGGAAAAGAACTAATACCTAGAGTGGGAGAGTTAAATCCAGACATTATAGCAAAAACATTGTTAGGTGAAAATAAAGAAGTTATTGAGAAAAACGAAGAAAAGGTGGTAGGAAGGCCTCCTACAATGTGTGCAGGATGTCCTCATAGAGGGTTATTTTATGAGTTAAGTAAAAAGAAAAATGTAGTTGTTACTGGAGATATTGGATGTTATACTTTAGGTTCAGCACCACCTTTAGAAGCTATGGATACATGTATTTGTATGGGAGCTAGTATAAGTGCTGGGCATGGATTTAGTAAGGCAGCACAAGTAAATGGAAGAGAAACGAAAGTGTTTAGTGTAATAGGAGACTCTACATTCTTTCATTCAGGAATTACAGGATTAATAGACATAGTTTATAATAAAGGAAATGCCGCAACAATTATATTAGATAATAGGATAACAGGAATGACTGGTCACCAACATAATCCAGGAACGGGTTATACACTAATGGGTGAAGTCACTAATGAAATAGATATAGTGAAAATTTGTGAAGCCATAGGAGTAAAACATATAGAAGTAATAAATCCATTAAATTTAAAAGAAACGAAAGCAGCTATAGATAAAGCTATGGAAGTAGATGAACCTATGGTTATAATAACAAAATGGCCATGTGTATTAAAAAAATCACCTAATGAAGAAATTGAAGAGTATGGATTAGCAGATAGAAAAATTTGCGAAGTAGACCAAGACAAATGTAAAAAGTGTAAGATGTGCTTGAAAGTTGGTTGTCCAGCTATATCATTCGATTCAGAAAAAGGAGCAATTATAGATGACACTATGTGTGTAGGTTGCGACGTTTGTCTACAGGTATGTCCATTTGATGCTATTGTAAAGGTGGGTGAGTAACATGACAGAAAAAGGTAATATTTTATTAGTTGGAGTTGGAGGACAAGGAATCATACTTGCTAGTAAAATTTTATCAAAGGGGTTGTTAGATGCAGGATATGATGTAAAAATGTCTGAAGTTCATGGTATGGCACAACGTGGAGGTAGTGTAACTACACAAGTGAGGTATGGAGAAAAAGTTTATTCACCTATAATAGGTAAGGGTCAAGCTGACATAATTGTTGCTTTTGAGAAGATGGAAGCAATGAGATGGATAGACTATTTAAAGCCTAATGGTAAGTTAGTAATTAATGATTATGAAATACCATCTGTACCTATACTAGTAGGTAAAGATGAATATCCAAAAGATATCATTAAAGAATTAGAGCATAAGCTAGATGTTATTAAATTAAAAGCTGCAGAAGTAGCTAAGGAAATAGGTAACATAAAAACCCAGAATATAGTTATGCTTGGATGCTTAGTTGAGGCTTTAGGATTAAACGAAATAGATTGGGAGCAAAAAATAAAAGAGTTAGTAAAAGGGAAATACGTAGACATAAATATAAAGGCATTTAATAAAGGAAAACAATTAGCTAGGTAAAGGGCAGGGAAACCCTGCCCTTTTGCTTATTGACTGTAAATGTGGAGTGGGTAATTTATGTACTATAATTTTATATATAATAATTTTTAAATTTAGTTGGGATATCACCATGGAGAAAGGGGAAAGAAAAGAAAAAATATGGAATGTTATAAAAGATGAAGTAGAAAATCGATAAAAATTAATGAAATCATAAGCAATCAAAAGTAAATTGAATATTATTGGAATAAATGCTTAAATGATTGCATAATATAGATTTGAAGTGATATAATAATTATGGTATATTATTCAGCGTCGTTGAGATAAGACAGGGATTACACAGCTGTTAAGTAGCAGATAAAAACAAAAAATAAAAAAGCACTTGACAAACATAAGTTGTTTTGATATAGTTTTAAGAGTCGTCGCTAAAAACAAATAGA
>NZ_ARZA01000274.1 GCF_000387765.1 Caldisalinibacter kiritimatiensis | reverse complement strand
CAATTTTCAAAGTCCTAATTTGTTTGTCGGCTTTTGCTGCCGACTCTTAATATGTTATCATATCAAAAGTAATTTGTCAAGAAGTTTTTTGTTTTTTATAACTTTAATTGTTTCGCCGTATCCCTGACGACTCTTAAAACTATACCAGATTTTTTATTACTTGTCAACACTTTTTCTATTTTTTTGTTAACTTTTTTATTATATTATATATATCTCTAATTATCTATATATTAATCCTCTATTTTTTAATCATAAACTTTCTGCAATTCATTTCTAATTTTATTTATAACTTTCTTCTGCATTCTTGAAACTGTCATCTGAGATACCCCTAATTCTTTAGCTATTTGTACCTGTGATTTTTTCTTAAAGTATCTATCCTTTAATATTTTCTTTTCAATCTCATCTAATTTATCGATAGCTCTTGTTAAAAAATCTCTGTTTTCTATTTTATCAAAGTATTCATCATGTTCACCTATTAAATCAGCTAATCTTAAATCTTTGTCTTCACCTTCTGAGTCATAACTCATATCCAATGATTGAGGTGTATATACTTTACTGGCTTCCATAGCTTCTAATATTTCTTCTTCTGTAGAATTTAAATACTCAGCTATATCTTTTACTGTAGGAGTCTTTTGTAACTCCTGACTAAGCATAACTTTAGCATTGTTTATCTTTTTTGAAAGTTCTTGTATTCTCCTTGGAACCCTTATTGACCATCCTTTATCTCTAAAATACTTCTTTATTTCTCCTATAATTGTGGGAGTAGCAAAACTTGAGAATTCATAACCTTTATCAACATCGTATCTATCAACAGCATATATAAGTCCTATACATGCTACTTGATATATATCTTCATAATCTATCCCTTTATTTGCATACTTTTTTGCTAATATCTCTGCTATATATAAATATTCATTTATTAATTTTTCTCTTAATTCTGAGTCTTTAGTTTCTTTATACTTTTTAAATAGCTCCATATTATTTTTCTTTTTTGTTTTAGTTTTTTTAACTTCACTTGATAGGTTTGACATTAATTACCGACTCCTATCTTTTTAGTCATTTTTATTTCAAAATTAGTTCCATTCTCTAAACATTCAACTTCATCCATTAATGCTTGTATAATAAATAATCCTAATTTTGCTTCCTCTTGCTCCTCGATACTATTTAAATTTTCATTTCTTGTTACATCTTCACATATTTTCTCTCCTGTATTTGTTACAGTAATACATAATTTGTCTGTATATATATTAAATTCTATATCAAAATTCATATTATCATTTTTTAATCCATTTCTAATTATATTAGTACAAACTTCTGCTACTGCTACTTTTATATCTTCTATTTCTTCAATATTAAATCCTATTCTACTTGCAATAGCTGAAGCTGTTAATCTAACTACACTAACATATTCAGGTTTATTTGGAATACTAAGTTTAATTAAATCTTCTCTATCTTCTAATTTCATTTAATACCCACTCCTTATTCACTTGATTTGAAATACTTTATTTAATCCCGTAATATCAAATAGTTTATTAATATTTGGCTTAATATTTGTTAAAAATACAGTCTTCTGGTTTTCTTTTGCCTTTTTCAAAGCACTAATTAAAACACCAAGGCCTGTACTATCTATATAATCTAGTTTTTCACCATCCACTACTATGTCTATGTTCTTTTTTTCAATCAAATCTAATAAAGTTTCTTTAAACTCTGGAGACGTATATATATCAATTTCACCTATTGGTTTTATAATCCAACAATTTTTATTTTCATCATAGTTTTTAATAATTTTTAATGCCATAGTATAACCCCTTTCGTAATTATTTTTATCCAGTATTTTCAATCCCTAGTTATATACTATAATATCTTTTAATGTATGTAAACTTCATTTTTAGAGTAATTTCTAGAAACGTGCAAATGGCTAGATTTACGTTAATTTATACGTCTATAGAACAAAATCGACTAAAGTCGATTTGTTAGTTAGTGGTTCGTTGTTAGTAGTTAGTAGCTTTTGATTCAGTTCTTAGTTCTCAGGAGGATATTGGAAAAAATTAGGCTATTCGCTGTTCGCCTTTCGCTTTTCAATAATAATTTTACAAATATTCTCTCTGCCTTTAAAACTTATATTTAACTTAATTACAATCTATACAGTAAATTACTTTCTTAGATAATAAAAAAGAGCTAGGATAACCCTAGCCCTAACATCTAGCCATTATTATTTGTTTTATTCGTCCTTTTTCACGTCAACATGTACGTCTTCTTTTACGTTTCCTTTTACGTTTTTTCTCTGTATTATTCCTCTTCCTCTGCTACAACTTTAGCTATTGACACAACTTTATCCTCTTTATCTAATCTCATTAAAGTAACTCCTGAGGTACTTCTACCCATTTTAGATACGCCTGATACTCTAAGTCTAATTATAGAACCTGCTTGACTAATTAGCATTACTTCATCATCTTCTTTAACTACTTTAGCAGCTGATATATTACCTGTTCTAGATTTAATATTATAAGTTTTTATACCCTTTCCAGCTCTTGTCTGTGTTCTATACTCATCTAATGATGTTCTCTTACCGTAACCTTTTTCACTTACTACTAATAAATCGTCACCTTCTTCTACTAAACTCATATCAACAATACTATCACCTTTATTTAATGTAATAGCTTTAACTCCCATAGCTGTTCTGCCCATTTCTCTTACGTCACCTTCATTAAATCTAATAGCCATTCCATGAGCTGTAACGATTATAAGGTCATTTTCTCCTGTAGTCCTTTTAACACTAATTAATTCATCATCTTCTTTTAGATTTATTGCTATAAGCCCATTCTTTCTTGACGTATCAAATTTATCTAGTTGTGTTTTCTTAATTGTCCCATGTTTAGTTAAAAGAACTAAATAACTTTTTTTATTAAATTCATTTATAGGAATTACTGCTGTTATTTTTTCATTCGGTTCTAATTGAAGTAAGTTAACTATAGCTGTTCCCTTTGACTGTCTTCTTGCTTCTGGGATTTCATAAGCTTTCATTCTATAAACTTTACCTGCATTTGTAAAGAACAATAGATAATCATGTGTTGATGTTATAAACAAGTGTTCCACGAAATCCTCTTCTCTTGTAGTTATACCGATGACACCTTTTCCACCTCTTTTTTGAAGTTTATAAGTGTCTTCAGGCATTCTCTTTATATATCCAAAATGAGTTAAAGTTATTGCTACTCTTTGTTCTTCTATCATATCTTCAATATCTATTTCATCAGCTTCTGGTACTATTTCTGTTCTTCTTTCATCATTGTATTTTTCTTTTATTTCTAATAATTCTTCTTTTACTATTTGATAAATTAGTCTTTCATTAGCTAATATTTCTCTATATTTGTTTATAAGTTTTATTAAGTTTTCATATTCTTCTTCTATTTTTTCTCTCTCTAAACCAGTAAGCTTTTGTAATCTCATATCTAATATAGCTTGAGCTTGTTTATCAGTTAGCTTGAAGTTATTCATTAACCCTTCTTTAGCTTCTTTTACTGATTTAGATTTTCTAATTAAGCTTATAACTGCATCAATATTATCTAAAGCTATTTTTAATCCTTCAAGAATATGGGCTCTAGCCTCTGCTTTATTTAAATCATATTGAGTTCTTCTCGTTATAACTTCCTTTTGATGCTCTAAATAGTATTTTAGCATCTGTCTTAAATTTAATACCTTAGGTTCTCCGTTAACTAATGCAATCATAATAATACTAAATGTATCTTGAAGCTGTGTATATTTATATAGATTATTTAATACAATGTTAGGATTAACATCTCTTTTTAGCTCAATTACTATTCTCATTCCATTTCTATCTGATTCATCTCTTAAGTCTGATATACCTTCTATTTTTTTATCTCTAACTAAATTTGCAATTTTTTCAATAAGACGTGCCTTGTTTACTTGATAAGGTAGCTCTGTCACAATTATTCTATATTTTGACTTGTTTACTTGCTCAATTGTAGTTTTGGCCCTTACCTTAACTCTACCCCTACCAGTTTTATAAGCTGATTTAATATTGTCTATTCCCATTATCGTTGCTCCAGTAGGGAAATCAGGTCCTTTTATATGCTTCATTATAGTTTCGATATCTGCATCTGGATTATCTATTAATTCGACCGCTCCATCTATTACTTCCCCTAAATTGTGTGGTGGAATTGAACTAGCCATACCTACTGCTATACCAGAAGAGCCATTTACTAAAAGATTAGGGAATTTACTTGGAAGTACAACTGGCTCTTTTAATGTTTCATCAAAGTTTGGTCTATAATTAACTGTTTCTTTGTTGATATCCCTTAATAACTCTGTAGTTATTTTAGCCATTCTTGCCTCAGTATAACGCATTGCCGCAGCACCATCGCCGTCTATAGAACCAAAGTTACCATGTCCATCAACTAGTTGATATCTAGTAGAGAAATCTTGAGCTAATCTTACCATAGCATCATAAACTGCAGAATCTCCATGTGGATGGTATTTACCTAGAACGTCCCCAACTATACGTGCTGATTTTCTATGGGGTTTATCTGGAGTTAATCCTAATTCATTCATTGCATAAAGTATTCTTCTGTGAACAGGCTTTAATCCGTCTCTTACGTCAGGTAAAGCTCTACTTACAATTACTGTCATAGCATAGTCAAGATAGGATTTTCTCATCTCTTCCTCTATATCTATAGGCAATATTCTTTCCTTATCTTTACTCATCTATATATATCCTCCTCGTGTTATTGTAATCCATAATCATAACAACTTTATCAACATTATGATTATAAGCTTTTACCATATAAAAATCAAATTGTATAAATTTGGTTCTATTTATCCATAAACCAACTTTAAGAAGCGGCCTTTTACGGCCGCCTTATTTATATATCTAGGTTCTGAACATACTTAGCATTTTCTTGAATAAACTCTCTTCTTGGTTTAACTTTATCTCCCATTAAAATAGTAAATATTTCGTCTGCCGCTACTGCATCTTCAACTGTTACTTGAAGTAAAATTCTATTTTCTGGATTCATAGTAGTTTCCCAAAGCTGTTCAGGATTCATCTCTCCAAGACCTTTGTATCTTTGTATGCTATATCCACTTCTACCTATTTCATTTAATATTTTATCTAATTCCTTATCATTATAGGCATAGTATTCAGCTTTACCTTTTTTAACCTTGTATAGTGGCGGTTGTGCTATATAAACATGTCCTTGTTCTACTAATGGTCTCATATATCTATAGAAGAATGTTAACAATAATGTTCTAATGTGGGCACCATCAACATCGGCATCGGTCATGATTACTATTTTTCCGTATCTTAGTTTTTCAATATTAAATTCTTCTCCTATTCCACATCCGAAAGCCGTTATCATAGCTTTTATTTCTTCAAAATTTAATATTCTATCTAATCTAGCTTTTTCTACATTCATTATCTTACCTCTTAAAGGTAGTATAGCTTGTATTCTTCTATCTCTACCTTGTTTAGCTGAACCACCTGCAGAATCACCCTCAACTAGGAATACCTCAGAAATTGATGCATCTCTTTCTGAACAATCTGCTAATTTTCCTGGAAGTGAAGAGTTCTCTAATACATTTTTTCTTCTTGTAAGTTCTCTCGCTTTTCTAGCTGCTTCTCTAGCTCTCGCTGCTTTTAATGACTTATCTATAATAATTTTAGATTCTTTAGGATTTTCTTCTAAAAATCTATCTACAGCTTCACTAACTAAAGTTTCTACTATTCCCCTCATTTCACTATTACCTAGCTTAGTCTTAGTCTGTCCTTCAAATTGAGGTTCTGGAAGCTTAACAGATAAAACTGCAGTTAGTCCTTCTCTAATATCTTCGCCCGAAAGATTTTTATCTTTTTCCTTTAAAATACCATTTTTTCTAGCATAATCATTTATAATTCTAGTTAATGCACTTTTAAATCCACTTAAGTGTGTTCCACCTTCATGTGTATTTATATTGTTAGCAAAGCTAAATATGTTTTCACTATAGTCTTTTGTATACTGCATAGCTAATTCTACTACACAGTTATCTTTTTCACCTTCAAAGTAAATTATCTGATTATGAATAGGATCTCTATTTCTATTTAAATGCTCAACAAAGGCTTTTATTCCACCTTCGAAATAAAATTCTTTCTTTTTATCTGCTCTTTTATCTTCTATAGTTATTTTTATTCCTTTATTTAAAAAAGCTAACTCTCTCAATCTATGTTCAAGTGTTTCATATTTGAAATTAATATCTTCAAAAATTAAATGATCTGGTTTAAATGTTATAATAGTTCCTGTACTGTCAGCTTCGCCTATAACTTGAAGCTCTGTCTTTGTTATACCTCTTTCAAATTTTTGATAATATTCTTTACCATTTCTCTTTACCTTTACTTCTAACCATTCCGATAAAGCATTAACAACTGATACACCTACACCATGTAATCCACCAGAAACCTTATAAGCACTATTATCAAATTTACCACCAGCATGAAGTACAGTTAAAACTGTTTCAACAGTAGATTTGCCTGTTTTAGGATGAATTCCAACTGGAATACCACTACCATTATCTATAACTGTAACAGAACCATCTTCGTTAATACATACACTTATTGTGTCACAAACTCCGGCTAAAGCTTCATCTATACTGTTATCTACTATCTCATAAACTAAATGATGTAATCCCTTAGGGCCAGTACTTCCTATATACATACCTGGTCTTTTTCTAACAGGCTCTAATCCTTCTAGTACTTGTATCTGTTCTGCACCATAATTCCTTTGATTTTGTTTTTCTTCTGCCATCTAATGTCCCCCAATCTATTTAGAAGTATATTTTCATTATTGTCTCATATATACCATTAATATTTTAACCTATTAAAAGTTTAAATAACAGTAATTGTCACATTTTTAACTAGATTAATGTATAAATAAGCCTAAAAAACTATCTATCATAATATTTTTTAGTATAAACATACTATATTTTTTTCATAAAATTAGCTCTTTTATATAAAGTAGTAGATGATATATTAGAGCAATATATTATACTTTTTCTTATCTTTTCTCCAGTGTTTTTATCCTTTTCTATCCTTTCAGTTATAATATAGGATTTTATATTATCGTTAACAATATTATATATAAAACCTTCTTCTTCGGCTATTTTAAAGAAATCCCTTGTATCTTGTGAGCCTAATGAATCAGCATCTACTATAGCTATTATATCTTTAAGTGGTATAACTAAATCCTTACCTAGATGTAGAAACATTATATCCCTCCTTACTAGGGAATATATTTATTTTTTTAGCTTTACTTTACCCTTGTTGATATAAAAAGTACTTTTTTCATTTTTAGTTATTCCTTTAAATTCTATATCATCTGTTGAAGTTATTATTGTTTGTATATTTTTAAAAGCTGATAATAAAAAACTTCTTCTGTTGTAATCAAGTTCAGATAATACATCATCTAATAATAAAACAGGATATTCACCAACCTCATTTTTTATCAGCTGTACTTCTGCTAATTTAAGTGACAATGCGGCTGTTCTTTGTTGTCCTTGAGAACCAAAAACTCTACAATCTACACCATCTATTAAAATTTTTATATCATCTCTATGTGGACCTATAGTTGTAGTTCCTCTTTCTATATCTTTGTCTAAATTTTTCTCAAGCTCATTTAAAAACTTTTGTTTTATTTCTTGCTTGTTCCAAGAATTATCTATATTTAAAGAGCTCATATATCTTAAAGATAAATTTTCTAAATCCCCTGTTATTTTTTTATGAATATTATTTGAGATTATAGACATATTCTCTAAAAAACCAATTCTGCTTATAATTATCTGAGAACCTAAATCTGCCAATTGTTCATTCCATACCTCTATAATTTTACCTTTTTTTCTATCATTTTGCATTATTTTTAATAAATTATTTCTTTGAATTAATATTTTTTTATATCTGTTTATATTGTACCTATACTTAGGCTTTATTTGAGAAATTTCGTTATTCAAAAAATCTCTTCTCTGTGAAGGACCTTCTTTAACTAACTTTAAATCTTCAGGTGAAAAAATAACAACATTTAGTACTCCTATTATATCTGATACTTTATCTAATTCAACACTGTTTACTTTAACTCTCTTTGGCTTATTTTTTTCAAATTTTATTTCAATCATTTTGTTTATATTATTCTTTTCTAGCTCTAAGCCAATATATGCTTGTTCCTCATTTAAATTTATTAACTCTTTATCTCTATTAGTTCTATATGACTTGCCAGCTGAAGCTATATATATTGATTCAAGTAAATTAGTCTTTCCTTGAGCATTATTACCTAAGAACAAATTTAATTTATTATTTAAAGTGATATCTAAAGTGTGATAGTTTCTAAAATTTATAAGTCTAATCCTTTTAACATGCACATATAGCACTCCTTAAATACAAGTGTCTAAATACTGATTTTTCTATTTTGACTTTAAAATTAATTTACAAAAACTATATATATTATACCATTTATATAGTACCACAACAAACATGTGTTCTAAATGGGTCCGTAATAACTAGCTACCTTATTTTACCACATAAATATCTCCATTACTCACTTCAACTTTATCTCCACTTTTTATTTTTTTTCCTCTTTGCAATGTTACTTCACCATTTACCTTTATTTGTCCATCTTGTATTAAAAGCTTAGCTTGACCTCCAGAACCAACTATATTTACATATTTAAGGAATTGGTCTAATTTTATATATTCAGTATCAATACTGACTTCCTTTATCATTCTTATCCTCCTTTTTATTGTATAAGTAAAATATATTTATTTTATAGCTTGTAATTAAGTCAAATAGAGTCGTTCCAAGTTACCAGTTCCCTATCTAGTACCCTGTACCAAGTACCTAGAGTACCTAAATGCAGCTTTTGCTGCCTTTTTATCATACATAGTAAGAGCACCTAAAATTAGGTGCTGAATAAACTTTAGGCTTCCTCTATTAAACGTACAGGTAAAACTAAATATGTGTAACTATCATCGTCCACAGGCTTAATGATACATGGATTAACACTGCTAACTAAATTCATGTATATTTCTTCACTATCTATTACTCTAATAGCGTCTAGTATATATTTAGAGTTGAATCCTATTTTAATATCGTTTCCTTCTAAATCTATATCAATATTTTCTACTACATTACCTATATCTGAATTAGATGTAATAGTCATTCCTTCATCTGATATATCAAATTTTACTAGATTATTTTTACCTTCTCTTGCAAGTAATGAAGCTCTTTCTATACTTTCTTGTATATCCTTAGTTTTTACTTTAACCCTAGATTTATATTCATTTCTTATAATATCTTTATAATTAATGAATTCGCCTTCTAATAACCTTGATATGATTACAGAATGACCTAAGTCAAATAATACATGACTTGAAGTAAACATTATTGTAACATCACTATCATCATCTTCTAATATTTTGTTTACTTCATTTAATGTTTTGCTTGGGATTACTACTTTAATATCATTATTACAATCTATTGAAGTAGTTTTTACAGCTAATCTATAACCATCTAAAGCAACCAAACTAGCTTTACCGTTATTTACTTCTAATAATGCACCTGTTAATATTGGTTTTATTTCATCTTGTGCTGCTGCAAAAACTGTTTGTCTAATCATATTCTTTAATAAGTCTTTTGGAATTTTAAAGGAAATATCATCATTAATTTTTGGTAATTCAGGATATTCCATAGCTGGTTGACCTAATATATTAAAATCAGAGTGTCCACAGCTAATATGAACCTTATTATCATCATTAACTTCTATAACAATATCTAAATTAGGTAACTTTCTTATTATATCACCGAATATTTTAGATGGTATTACTATTGTTCCAGATTCTATAACTTCACAATCTATATAAGTTTCAATTCCTATTTCTAAATCAGTACCTGTAAGTTTTAATTTATTTTTTTTAGTTTCTATAAGAATACCATTTAAGATAGGTAATGTTGTTTTTGAAGTAATAGCTTTTTGTACTGTACCAACTGCTTTAGATAATTCTTTTTGATTAACTTTAACTTTCAATTGTGGATAACCTCCTTTTGAGTTTTAATATATAAATAAAAAACTCAACTTAGTAGTAATAGTAATAGTACACGTTGATATGTGGATAAGTGGTTTTTTAGGTTTAAATACACACAATAAAGCTTGTGCATAAATTGTTAACATGTTAAGTAAAATTATCCACATATTAAGGTTAATGCTTTAATAAAAAAATTATCAACAATTAACTAACAAAGGATTAACAAAATATTGTTGATTATATTCCTTTAATTTCGTTAATTAAACTTTCTATTTTTAACTTGAATTCAGTATCTTTTTCTATATCTTTAGATATTTTTTCACAAGCATGAATTACTGTAGTATGGTCTCTACCTCCGAATTCATCACCTATTTTAGGTAAAGATAGGTCAGTTAACTCTCTACTTAAATACATTGCAATTTGTCTTGGGTATGCAATTGCTCTAGTTCTTTTCTTAGAGTTGAAATCTTCCATTTTGATACTATAGTGTTTACTTACTATTTCTTTTATTAGTTTAACATTTATTTGCTTTGGTTTATTATTTGAAATAATATCCTTTAATGCTTCTTTTGCTAGCTCAACAGTAACTTCTTTATTAGTTAAAGAAGAAAATGCCACTATTCTAATAAGAGCACCTTCTAGTTCCCTAATATTTGATTGAATTTTATTAGCAATATAAAGCATAACATCATTAGGTACATCAATATTTTCAACTTTAGCTTTTTTTCTCAATATAGCTATTCTAGTTTCTAAATCAGGAGGCTGAATATCAGCTATTAGTCCCCATTCAAACCTAGATCTAAGACGGTCTTCAAGAGTAGGAATTTCTTTAGGAGGCCTATCACTAGAAATAATTATCTGTTTATTAGCTTCATGTAGAGCATTAAAGGTATGGAAAAACTCTTCTTGGGTTCTTTCCTTACCTGCAATAAATTGAATATCGTCAATAAGTAAAACATCTACGTTTCTATATTTATTTCTGAATTCAACGTTTCTATCATCTCTTATTGAGTTGATTAGCTCATTTGTAAACTTTTCAGATGAAACATACACGACATTAGCTTTAGGATTTTGATTAAGTATGTAGTGTCCAATGGCGTGCATCAAGTGAGTTTTACCTAATCCTACACCTCCGTATATAAAAAGAGGGTTATATGCTTTAGCTGGAGCTTCAGCAACTGCCAATGATGCAGCATGGGCAAATCTATTACTATTGCCGATTACAAAAGTATCGAATGTATACTTTGGATTTAATTGACTTCTTGAAGATGAGTTATCAATGATTTCACTTTGAACAGTTTGTCCAACATCAGTTACTACCTCTTCACCTGGTATAACGAACTTTATAGAAAAGCTTTTATTAGTAACTTGTTTAATTGCATTTTTTATTAAAGTTAGATATCTTGCTTCTAAAATACCCTTTGTAAACTCATTAGGAGCTCCTAATATAATTTGAGCATCATCTATTGATATAGGGTCTATAGTTTTTAGCCAAGTATTAAAACTTACTTCAGTCAATTCAGTTTTTATTAAGTTTAAGGCCTTGGTCCAAACTTCTTCTAGGTTTAAACTCATTTTTTTCCCTCCTATCTATCAAAATTATCGTCAATATATGGAAAAAATATAACAAAATATTTATATTTCATATAAAAGAAAATTTAATCTACATGATTATCCACAGATTAAGTAGATAACATAAAGATATTTTTGCATAAAATATATTCACAAGGTCATTATATAAAATGTGGATATTTTGTTGAGTAAGTTGATTATAAACAAAAAAATAAAAAAGACAACAGCTTATCCACAATATGTGTAAAAAAGGAATGTTTATAAATTTACATAGTAAATTTGGTAATTTTGAGAAAAAAATAATAAAATTATAATGTTATTCACAACTTTATACACAGTGTGTGGATAACTAATGAATATGTAGATAAATAATCCACATGCTGTATAAATAATATCAAAAAAAATAAGAATTATCAACAACTATATAAAATATCCACAACAATAACATATGTGGAATAAGAATTATCAACAAATTAGTTTTTGAAATTAATTAACTTGACATTGTGATGTCTAATTAATATAATCTTTAGTAGTGTCTGTTTTTTGAGTGATGGAAAAAACTATTAAATATAGATAGAATCTGACGAAAGTTGAAGGGGGTGTAGCAAATGAAAAGAACATATCAACCAAAAAAGAGACAAAGAAAGAAAGAACATGGTTTCAGAAAGAGAATGAAAACTAGATCAGGTAGAAAGGTTCTAAAAAGACGTAAGAGAAAAGGTAGAAAAAGATTGTCAGCATAAGGCCGCATACAGTGGCCTTTTTGTTCAATTTAAGGAATATTTAAGGCATAGTAATAATTTAAGGAGCAATTGGAATGAATAAAAAATATAGGCTAAGGAGTAATAAAGAATTTAAAAGAGTATATAAAAAAGGAAAATCTTTAGCCAATAGATATCTAGTAATGTTTTATATAAAAAATCCGTATAACTATAATAGAGTAGGTTTTACTGTAACGAAGAAATTAGGAAAAGCAGTTGTTAGAAATAAAGTGAGAAGAAGAATAAAAGAAGGATATAGGCTCAATGCAGACAAAGTTAAACAGGGATATGATATAATATTTTTATCAAGAGTAAATGCCAAGAATGCAGAGTATAAAGATTTAGAGAGAGCAATATTACACTTAATAAGAAAATCGGGTTTATTAAAAAAAGGTGAATAAATATGAAGAAAGTAGTAATAATGTTAATAAAATTGTATCAAAAATATATTTCAACCCTTACACCTAGAACTTGTAGATTTTATCCCACTTGCTCTCAATATTCAATAGAAGCAATAAAAAAGTATGGATTAATAAAGGGTGGATTTATTAGTATGAAAAGGATTGTAAGATGCAATCCCTTTAATCCCGGAGGATACGATCCGCTTAAATAAAAGGGGGTTTATAAATGGATTTATTCGCTAAACCAATAGGAGCATTAGTTCATCTATTATATAATGTAGTAAAAGTTTTTGATAGTCCGTATTTATCAGGTTATGCTATAGCAATTATTGTAGCAACAATTATACTAAAATTTGTATTATTACCACTTACCCTTAAACAAACAAAATCAATGAAAAAAATGCAAGAAATACAACCTAAAATTAAGGAAATACAAAAGAAATATAAAAATGATCCTCAGACGGCTCAAATGAAAACTATGGAGTTGTATAAAGAACATAATGTTAATCCATTTGGTGGATGTTTTCCATTATTAATACAGATGCCAATAATAATGGGGTTCTTTTATGTTCTTAGAGAACCAGTAAAATATATATTTAGTAATCAAGAACAAGTTTACGCAAATATTAATAAATCATTTTTATGGATAAAGGATTTAGGTTTTCCAGCTAATTATGTTGGAACAGGAGTTGAAAGTGGAGTTGGGTTACCTGAAGGAGTAATTAACGGATTATCATTAGGATTTAATATACCTTGGATAGGTAGTGCTTTACCAATTTTAGCTATTATAGCAGGACTAACGACTTATTTATCAACTAAAACTATGAATACTACAACTCAAGTAAATGATAAAGCACAAAGTCAACAGAATACAATGACTATGATAATGCCAATAATGATATTTTTCTTTGCTCTAAATTTCCCAGCAGGTTTAACTTTATATTGGGTAGTAAGTAATATATTCCAGTTAGTTCAGCAGTATCTTACTAATAGAGCTGTATATAAAGTTAAGGAGGAATCCAATTAATATGAGGTCGATAGTAAAGACTGGAAAGACTGTTAAAGAGGCTGTAGAAGAGGCTTTAAATGAACTTCAATTAGAAGAAGATGATGTGTCAATAGAAGTGCTGAATGAACCGAGTAAAGGATTTCTTGGGTTAATAGGAGCAAAGGATGCAAAGGTAAAAGTTACAGTAACAAATGACCCAGTTGAGATGGCTAATAATTTTCTAGAGATACTTTTTGCGAAGATGGAAATAAAAGCAGATTTCCAAATAACTAGAAAAGATAAAGATTTAAATATAGAAATTGAAAACGTTGATGAACGAGATAAAGGTATTATTATAGGTAAAAGGGGTAAGACTTTAGATGCACTACAATATTTAGTAAGTTTAGTAGTTAATAAAGATAGAGAAAAATATGTAAGAATTATATTAGATATAGAAAACTACAGACATAAAAGGGAACAAACCTTAATAAGATTAGCAAAGAAGATGGCCGCAAAATCTAAAGCACTAAATAAAAAAATAAAGCTAGAACCAATGAATCCTTATGAGAGAAGGATTATACACTCAGCTCTTCAAAATGACCCAAATATATTGACACATAGTGAAGGAGAAGAACCATTCAGAAGAGTAGTAATAGAAAGAAAATAGTGTATATTAAATAAACCCAGTAATAATACTGGGTTTATGTTATGTTTATAAGTGGATTTGGTATAATAATAAAGACAAACATATTATATATTGTATAATTGTGTGGGCTAAAGAAGAGAGGTGGAGAAGGTGAATAACGATACTATAGCAGCTATTGCTACAGCACCAGGAGAAGCAGGAATAGGTATAGTAAGAATAAGTGGTAATAATGCCATAGATATAGCAGATAAGCTTTTCAAAGGGAAAAGAGTTGAAAAGCTAAGTGAAGCAGAGCAAAGAAAGCTTACATACGGATACATAATAGACCCAAAAACGGGAGATAAAGTAGACGAAGTATTAGCAGTATATATGAAGGCTCCATATACCTATACTACAGAAGATGTAGTAGAAATTAATTGTCATGGAGGCTCTATTCCGGTAAGAAAAGTATTAGAATTAGTTTTAGAGAACGGTGCTAGAATGGCAGAAAGAGGAGAGTTTACTAAGAGAGCATTTCTAAATGGTAGAATTGATTTATCACAGGCTGAAGCTGTAATGGATTTAATCAGTGCGAAAACCGATACTAGTTATGATGTGTCTTTAAATCAACTAGAGGGTAAATTATCTAAAGAGGTACGAGAAATAAGAAATATATTATTGAATATGCTGGCCCATATAGAAGTTTCTATAGATTTTCCAGAAGAAGATATAGAGCAGGTTACTTATGAAGAGATAAAAAAACAAGGGCATGAAGTTTATGATAGAATAAAAAAGCTACTTGATACGGTTAATACAGGTAAAATACTTAGAGAGGGATTAAAAACAGTTATTTTAGGGAAGCCAAATGTAGGGAAATCATCTTTATTAAATTCATTACTTAGAGAAAATAGAGCTATTGTAACTGATGTACCTGGAACTACTAGAGATATAATTGAGGAATATATAAACATAAAAGGTATTCCTTTGAAATTAGTGGATACGGCAGGGATAAGACAAACAGAGGATATAGTAGAAAAGATAGGTGTAGAAAGAGCAAAGGAATTATTAAATACAGCAGATTTAGTTATTGCAGTTTTTGATGCATCTAGAGAATTGACAGAAGAAGATTTTCATGTAATGGAAACCATAAAAGATAAAAAGGCTATAGTATTATTAAACAAAACAGATTTACCAGTGAAGACAGATGAAAATGTAATTAGAGAAAAATTAGGAGATAAGGAAATAATAAAATCATCAATGGTTAAAGAAAAGGGAATTGACCAATTAGAAGAAACTTTAAGAGATATGTTCTTTGAAGGTGAAGTTAAAATATCCGATAATATTATAGTAACTAATGTTAGACATAGGGATTCACTATTAAAGGCAAGAAATAACATTCATGAGGCATTAGAAGCTATAGAATTAGGTATGACTTTAGACTGTATAGAAGTAGATGTTAAGGACTGCTGGAGTAACTTAGGTGAAATTACAGGAGATACAGTTTCAGAGGATATTATAGATAAGATATTTAAAGACTTCTGTATAGGGAAGTAGAGTAGGATGTAGGTTTAAGTGATTAAAAAACAAAGGAGGATTTGGTGTATGCAGAAGCCTAGAGAGTATTTTGCAGGTAGATATGATGTAGTAGTTATAGGTGCAGGACATTCAGGATGTGAAGCAGCTTTAGCACCTGCTAGGATGGGTATGAAAACTTTAATGCTAACTATGAGTCTTGATTCTGTTGCCTTAATGCCTTGTAACCCTTCTATAGGAGGAACAGGAAAAGGACATTTAGTTAGGGAAATAGATGCTTTAGGCGGGCAGATGGGACTTGCAATAGATAAGGCTATGATACAAAGTAGAATGTTAAATACTTCAAAAGGCCCAGCTGTACATTCTTTAAGAGCTCAAGCTGATAAGAAAAAGTATCAAACTATTATGAAGCAAATTTTAGAAGACGAAGAAAACTTGGATTTAGTACAGGGAGAAGCTGTAGATATATTAACTGAAAATGGAAAAATCACAGGTGTATTGACTAAAACTGGAGCTAGATATGATACAAAGTCTGTAATAATAGCTACAGGTACTTATCTTAAAGGAAGGATATATATTGGAGAATTTAATTATGAAGGAGGTCCTAGTGGATTATTCCCTTCAAATGATTTATCTCAGTCATTAAAAAGACTAGGAATAAAATTAAAGAGGTTTAAAACAGGTACTCCAGCTAGGGTACATAAGGATAGTATTGATTATAGTAAAACAGAAGTCCAACCTGGTGATGAAGAAATAGTACCATTTTCATTTTTAAACGATAAAATAAACATAGACCAAGTACCATGTTATTTAACATATACAACTGAAGAAACCCATGAAATAATAAAAAGTAACCTAGATAGGTCACCTATGTATGCAGGTGAAATGGAAAGTGTCGGTCCTAGATATTGTCCTTCTATTGAAGATAAAATAGTGAGATTTGCAGATAAGAACAGGCATCAAATTTTCATTGAGCCAGAGGGACTTGATACTAAAGAGATGTATGTACAAGGTATGTCTACAACATTACCTGAAGAAGTACAGATTAAAATGTATAGAAGTATACCAGGTTTAGAAAATGTTAAGATAATGAGAAGTGCCTATGCTATCGAATATGATTGTATAGATCCTACACAGCTAAAGAGATCATTAGAAATAAAGAACGTAGAAAATCTATTTTTCGCAGGACAAGTTAATGGGACATCGGGATATGAAGAAGCAGCTGCACAGGGTATTATTGCAGGAATAAATGCAGTTTTAAAGCTAAGAGGAGAAGAGTCTTTTATTTTAGATAGGTCAGAAGCTTATATAGGTGTGTTGATAGATGATTTAGTTACAAAGGGTACAAATGAGCCGTATAGAATGATGACATCAAGGGCTGAGTATAGACTTATATTAAGGCAAGATAATGCAGATTTAAGATTAACAGAGAAATCATATAAAATAGGCTTAGCTAGTAAAGAAAGATATGAGAAAGTAAAATATAAAAAAGAACAAATAGAAAAAGAACTAAAAAGACTTAAAAATATAGTAGTAACTCCTAAGAAAGAAGTTAGAGAGTTTTTAGAAAGCTTAAATAGTTCTCCTATAAAGGCTCCAACATCTTTATTTAATTTGATAAAGAGACCAGAGTTATCATATGACAGCTTAAAGGATTTAGATAAAGATAGACCTGATTTACCTAGAGAGATAAGAATGCAGGTAGAAATACAAATTAAATATGATGGCTATATTAAAAAACAATTAAAACAGATAGAGCAGTTTAAGAAAATGGAAAATAAAAAACTTCCAAAAGACATTGATTATGATGCTATCAAGGGTTTAAGATTAGAGGCTAGACAAAAATTAAATGATATTAAACCAGATTCAGTAGGGCAAGCATCAAGGATTTCGGGAGTTTCACCTGCAGATATTAATGTACTTTTAGTATATTTAGAGCAGCAAAAGCGATTAAAAAATAGGAGTGACAATAATGACTAATATGAACACTTTGATTGAGGGATTAGGAGAGCTTAGTATCCCTTTAGAGAATGAAAAAATAGATAAATTTGCTATTTATAAAGAACTTTTAAAGGAATGGAATAAAAAAATTAATATAACAGCAATCACTGATGATTCAGATATAGATGTAAAACACTTTATAGACAGTTTATCAGTATTAAAGACAGGTTTTGTAAAGGAAGGGTACAAGATAATTGATATTGGTACAGGTGGTGGATTTCCAGGATTACCTTTAAAAATAGCAAATCCTAGTCTTGAAGTAGTTTTACTTGATAGTTTAAATAAGAGAATTAAGTTTTTAAATGAAGTTATTGAAAATCTTGGGTTATCTAATATAACGGTAATTCATGGAAGAGCAGAAGACTATGGAAAAAAAGAAGAATATAGAGAAAAGTTTGATATAGCAGTATCTAGAGCTGTAGCTTCTTTAAATGTTTTATGTGAATATTGTTTACCCTTTGTTAAAGTAGGCGGATATTTTCTAGCAATGAAGGGACCAGAAATTTATGAAGAGATAGAAGATGCTAAAAAAGCATTGGATGTCTTAGGAGGAGTAGTAGAAGATAAATTTGATATAAAACTTCCATTTACAGATATAAAACATACTATATTAGTTATTAAAAAAGTAACAGAAACTCCGACAAAATATCCTAGAAAAGCAGGGAAGCCAACAAAAAGACCGCTTTAATAATTGAAAAATGCAGTATTTTGTAATACGAAAGTTTGATTTTTTTAATAATTTTTGAAGGAAAGAAGTAATTTTTAGAGAATAAGTTAAGGTAGAAGAAACGGATTGATAAGATATAGTTATGTAATTAAGTAAATTAGAAGTAGGTAAAAACGGGTAGAAGTAAAAGGGAGAGGGATGCTAAATGAGTGAAAAAAGAGAAATAAAATATATTCCTATCGAGCAAATTAAGCCTAACCCTTATCAGCCAAGAAAGAGTTTTAGTAAAAGGTCTTTAGAAGAATTAAGTCAATCAATAAAAGCATATGGAGTAATACAACCGATAAGTGTAAGAAAGTTAGCTGAAAATAGTTATGAGCTAGTTGCGGGTGAGAGAAGATTAAGAGCTAGTGAGATGGCTAATTTAGAAAGCATACCAGCTATAGTTGTAGAAATGAAGGACAAGGATTCAGCAGCAATGGCTTTGATAGAAAACTTACAAAGAAGAGATTTGAATTTTATAGAAGAGGCAGAGGCTTATTATAACTTGATAAATGACCACGGAATGACTCAACAGGAGTTGGCTGAAAAGATAGGAAAGAATCAATCGACTGTTGCAAACAAGCTGAGAATATTGAGATTACCAGTAGAAGTAAAGAAAATGATTATAGAAAATGGATTAACTGAGCGTCATGCTAGAGCATTATTAAAATTACCTGATAAGGAATTACAAATAAAAGTATTAGAAAAAGTAATAAAGAACGAATTAAATGTAAAAAAGACAGAGAAGTTAATAAAGGATATATTAGAAGACATAACTAGTGAAAAGGAAAAAGAGAATAAGCAGAGAATAAAGAATTTAATAAATTTCAGAATATATTTGAATACATTAAAAAATGCTTACAATGCAATAAAAGAGAGCGGAGTAGATGCAGAGTATAAACAGAAAGATAAAGGTGATTTTATTGAGGTAGTTGTTAAAATACCTAAAAATAAGAAAACAGGTTAATAGAAATGTAAAGTTTAAAAGTTTGTAGTTTTAGGTCTAGTTCCTTAGGTTTTTTTAGCTATTAGCCGAAATGTAAAGTAGCTTACATTTCAATGTGAGATAACAATGTCAAATTAAAGATATATGATACAAAAGATTTTGTAGCACACAATTCATTGTGTGCTTTTAAATTTATGTATATATTAAGTTGTTCTTCAATAAAGTAATTAAATATTGATATATAGTTTTGTTGTCGCTGGACGCTTACATCCAGCGACTAAATTTGTATTCTAAAGGATTTATGTTTTTAGTCGTTATCTTGTATATCTTTTCTCACGTATACTTTCACGTCCTTTAGAATGTTATTTTGCACGTAAAAAGTGACTTTGCCACTTTTTTTTATTGTCTAAATTAAAATAAAAATATAAAATTAAAGTAGAATAGAAAAAACTAACATTAAAAATTAGAAGGAATATTTTTAATAATTGAAGAAATATAATTTTATTAGCAAAGAAAGTGAGGTGGAAAGGTGGCAAAGGTAATAGCAATTTTTAATCAAAAGGGTGGGGTAGGAAAAACTACTACCAATGTAAACTTAAGTGCTTGTTTAGCAGAATTGGGTAAAAAAATTCTTGTAGTAGATATAGACCCACAGGGGAATACAACAAGTGGATTTGGAATAGACAAAAATTCCTTAGAATTATCAACCTATGATATATTAATTAATAATGTTGGCGTCGATGAATCAACTATAAATACTAATATAAAGAATTTATTTCTAGTTCCTTCAAATGTAGAATTAGCAGGAGCTGAAATAGAGCTTACGAAGAGTGAGCATAGAGAACTTGCATTAAAAAATGCTATAAAAAAAATAAAAGAAGATTATGACTTTATATTTATAGATTGTCCACCTTCTTTAGGGTTATTGACTATCAATGCTTTAGCAGCTGTAGATAGTGTAGTTATACCAATCCAATGCGAGTATTACGCATTAGAAGGTGTTAGTCAACTGATGGATACTATAAAACTTGTAAAAAAGAATCTTAATCCTAAATTAGAAATAGAGGGCGTAGTTTTAAGTATGTTTGACGGAAGAACAAATCTTTCAATACAGGTAGTTGAAGAAGTAAAAAAATATTTCAAGGGGAAGGTTTTTACAACAATAATACCGAGGAATGTAAGGTTAGCTGAAGCACCTAGTTATGGATTATCTATATTAGAATATGACCCTAAATCAAGGGGGGCTGAAGCCTATAAGGAGCTAGCTGAAGAATTTATTAGTAACATGGAGGATGTGATATAGATGGCTAAAAAGAAACGAGGTTTAGGGAAAGGATTATCAGCTTTAATTCCAGATGAACCAAAAGAAGAGATTATAGAAGAAGCTGGAGAAAAAATTGTAAGTTTAGATATTTCTTTAATTGAACCTAATGATGAACAACCTAGACGGCATTTCGATGAGCAATCACTATACGAGCTAACAAAATCTATTGAAGCCCATGGAGTTTTACAACCTATTATAGTCAGAAAGAAAGGAAAGGGTTATCAGATAGTAGCAGGAGAAAGAAGATGGAGAGCTGCTAAAGAGGCGGGTCTTAAAGAAATACCTTGTTTAGTAAAAGAGCTAGAACAAATAAAATCTACTGAAATAGCGTTAATAGAAAATATACAAAGAGAAGATTTGAACCCAATAGAAGAAGCACTAGCCTATAATGGATTAATGGACAAGTATGATTTTACACAAGAAGAAGTGGCAGATATAGTTGGTAAAAGTAGATCATATATTGCGAATGTAACGAGATTATTAAATCTAGATGAGAGAGTATTAGAGTACATATCAACAGGAAGATTAAGTAGTGGCCATGGACGAGCATTATTGTCAATAAGAGATTCTGAATTACAATACGGAACAGCAATAAAAATAATGGAAAAAGGGTTAAGTGTTAGAGAGACAGAAAAATTAATAAAAGAAATGAAAAATAAAAAGAAGAATAAAAGAAAGAATAAAGTACAAAAGAAGAAGGATCCAATACTTATAGAATTAGAAGATAATTTAACTAAAGTATTAGGAACCAAGGTACAAATAAGTAAGGGAAGGAAAAAAGGAAAAATAGAAATAGAGTATTATAGTGATGAAGATTTAGAAAGAATTTTAGATATTATTTCAAACGCTTAATGTTTCACGTGAAACAAAAGAGACTGTGCTATGCACGGTCTCTTTTGTTTAGTTAAGAAAGTATATTTACATTATAGGTTGTAATTAAGTTTAATATAAGTTTTAAAGGCAGAAAAAATATTTGTAAAATTACTATCGAAAAGCGAAAGGCGAACAGCGAATAGCCTAGTTCTTTCTAATATTCTCCTGAGAACTAAGAACTGAATCAAATGCTACTAATTACTAACTAACAAATCAACGAAGTCGACTTTATTCTAACATATAGGGAACTATATTTAAATTAAAGTTTAAGAATTATTTTCTGTCTCCTTCGAATTCCTTTATTAAACCATAGAAATGAATCCATACTAAAAAATAGTTAAATTACATAATAAAACTATAAATTCTATTTATAAGTATGAAATCAATATAAAATGAAACATTACAAATTATACCACACACATATTATTAAAAATCTGTTATAATATGTTTTAGAAGGGTTTAGAGGGGTGCTTTTTATGGATTATATTTTATATCAAGTAGATGTATTTACTGAGAAACCTTTTGAAGGTAATCCTGCAGGTATAGTACCAGATGCAAAAGGTTTAACAGAGGAAACTATGCAAAAAATAGCTACAGAAATTAACGTTTCAGAAACAGCATTCGTAACCCCTATCAATAAAAAAGAATATCAAGTTAGATTTTTTACTCCAGAATGTGAAATTGATTTGTGTGGACATGCCACAATAGCAACATTTTTTACTTTAGCTCATAAAGGATATATTGATAGCATAAAGGATGGAGCTTTAAGAGTTTATCAAATAACCAAAGTAGGAAGACTACCGGTAGACATATACTTTAAAAATGGACAAGTAGATAAAGTAATGATGCATCAAGATAAACCAAAGTCGTTAGGTACAGTAAACAATCTAAAAGAGATAAGTGAAGCATTAAGCATAAAGCTAGAAGATATAGGAATAGGGAATCGTGAGTTTAAATCTGAAATTATATCCACAGGATTGCCAGATATTATATTACCAGTTAAAAGCAAAGCTATATTAGACAATCTGAAAATTGATTTTCCTAAATTAAAACAAATATCAAAACAATATAATGTTATTGGTTTACATGTGTTTTGTATAGAAAATGAAAAAAAAGTAGAAAAGGTGTATTGTAGGAATTTTGCACCTATTGTAGGAATAAATGAAGAATCTGCTACTGGAACTTCTAATGGAGCTCTTATATACTATTTAAAGAAAAACAATATTTTAAAGAAAGATACTTTAATTGCTTATCAAGGTGAACATCTAGGTAGACCTAGTGAAATTTTTTGTGAGATAGAACAAACAGAAAATGATTATATAGTAAAGGTTGGAGGTAGATCTCATTTAGTCCTAGAGAGTGTAATTTTAATATAAAGTTGATAGTGTTTTTTTAAAGTTGAAAGTTAGTTAATTCACAATCAATACATAAAAGATTTGTTAAGGTTTATGTTGATTAATAAATTTACCATGCTATTCTCGAAGTGGCAAAAAATGCATTAATATATATTTATTACTATCTTACAACCTGTAATTACATGCTAAATAATACAATGAATATCACAATAATATTTTTTTACCATAGAATGTAAAAAAATTCACGAACTTTTGATGCAAAAATAGGGTGCAAAACAATAAAATAGCAGAATTTTATTTGTTAAAAAAATTTAACTAATGTTTTTGAAATAAAATTACGCTAATGATTGACAAAAAATAAACGACTAATATATAATTAGAGTGAGTTTAGGACTTATACATTTAAATAAATTGAAATTAGACTAAAGATAGATTTTGAGTCACCCCAAAATTAGATTTAAGAAATTGTAGGCATTCCTATAAAACCTATCTGCGAATAAAATAGCGTCATGACGGGTAAGAAAACCTTTCCATTGATTAATGAAACATAAAATACCGCAGCATAGGCATATCTAAAATACAACATCCCAAAACCTTGAATCTCTGCTGTTCTTGATGGCTATCTTGCACAAGAAGTTGTACAAGAAACGAGAGATTCAGTTTATGTGTATAAACTTTATCAATTAAATATATGGAGAATAAAGGAGGTTTTAAAGTGGAGTTCAAATTTGATTTAAAAGAGAATGCAGAGAAGTTAGAACAGCTTAAAAAGGTTATTCAAGAGAATAAGAACAAAAAAGGCGCACTAATGCCAGTTTTACACGAAGCACAAAAAATATTTGGATATCTACCAATTGAAGTTCAAAGAATGATATCAGAAGGACTTAATATACCTCTAGCGGAAATATACGGTGTAGCTACTTTCTACTCACAATTCACACTAATACCAAAAGGTAAATATGAAATTGGAGTTTGTTTAGGTACAGCTTGTTATGTAAAGGGTGCACAAGATGTAATTGATAAGATTAAGGAAATACTAGATATCGAAGTAGGTGGAACTACTAAAAATAAAAAATTCTCATTACAAGCAACTAGATGTATAGGAGCTTGTGGTTTAGCACCAGTTATGACAATCAATGATGACGTATATGGTAGATTAAAAGCTGAAGATGTACCAGGAATATTAAAGAAATACATGGAGGAGTAATCCAAACATAACTAAAGATGAAATAAAAGAAAAATTCAAAACTTTAGATGAAATAATAAAGTTTATTGTTACTATGGATTTTTAAAGTTATATATTTATGAAGCGCTTATATCTAAGAGTATGGAGGTGTAGAGAATGAAAACATTAGAAGAATTAAAAAAGATTAGAGAAGAAGCCAGAAAGACTGTTGATATAAGAAAGAATAAAAAAGGAACAAGAATAGTAGTAGGTATGGCTACTTGCGGTATTTCAGCGGGAGCAAGACCTGTGTTAAAGGCTCTTCTAGAAGAAGTTCAGAAGAGAAATTTAGAAGATGTCGTGGTAACACAAACAGGATGTATTGGTGTATGTAGACTAGAGCCTATTGTTGAGGTTTACAGACCTAATGAAGAAAAAGTAACTTATGTAGAAATGACTCCTGAGAAGGCTAAAAGAGTTATAGTTGAGCACATTGTTAATGGAAACGTAGTTAATGAATATACAATAGGAGCATACGAAGATTAATTGTTTCACGTGAAACATGTAGTACAAGAATGTAAAGGAGGTTAAAATAATGGAATTCTACAGAGCGCATATACTTGTATGTGGTGGTACTGGATGTACTTCATCAAGCTCAGATAAAATAGAAGAAGAATTTATAGCAAAGCTAGAAGAGAAAGAATTAGATAAAGAAGTTAAAGTTGTTAGAACTGGATGTTTCGGATTATGTGAAGTTGGACCTATAGTAGTTGTATATCCTGAAGGTGCTTTCTACAGCCACGTAAAGGTTGAGGATGTAGAAAGAATAGTAGAGGAACACATTTTAAAAGGAAGAATAGTAGAAGACTTATTATACACAGGAGCAAAAGCAGAAGATACTATTAAATCAATAGACGAAGTTGATTTCTATAAGAAACAAAGAAGAGTAGCATTAAGAAACTGTGGTGCAATTAACCCTGAAGATATTAACGAATATATTGCTTTTGATGGATATATGGCTTTAGGTAAAGTATTAACTGAAATGACTCCAAAAGAAGTTATAGAAGAAATTAAAAAATCAGGTTTAAGAGGTAGAGGTGGTGGAGGATTTCCTACAGGACTTAAGTGGGAATTCACTGCTAAAGCAGAAGGAGACCAAAAATATGTATTATGTAATGCTGACGAAGGAGACCCAGGAGCTTTCATGGATAGAAGTATCCTTGAAGGGGACCCACATGCAGTAATAGAAGCAATGGCCATTGCGGGCTATGCTGTAGGTGCAAACCAAGGATATATCTATGTAAGAGCTGAGTATCCAATCGCGGTTCAAAGACTTCAAATAGCTATTAAGCAAGCTAAAGAAAAAGGATTATTAGGAGAAGATATATTCGGAACTGGATTTAATTTTGATTTAGAAGTTAGATTAGGTGCCGGAGCTTTCGTATGTGGTGAAGAAACTGCACTTATTGCTTCTATAGAAGGCGAAAGAGGTATGCCAAGAAACAAGCCGCCTTATCCGGCAAACAAAGGATTATGGGGCAAACCAACATTAATCAATAACGTTGAGACTTACGCAAATATTCCTCAAATTATTCTAAAAGGTGCAGATTGGTTCGGTGGAATCGGAACAGAAAACTCAAAGGGAACAAAGGTATTCGCATTAGGTGGTAAGATTAAGAATACTGGTCTAGTTGAAATCCCAATGGGTACTACTTTAAGAGAAGTAATTTATGAAGTTGGTGGAGGAATTCCTAACGGTAAGAAATTCAAAGCCGTTCAAACAGGAGGTCCTTCAGGTGGATGTATTCCAGCTGAATATTTAGATACACCAATCGATTACGATTCATTAACAGAGCTTGGTTCTATGATGGGTTCTGGTGGTATGATTGTAATGGACGAAGATACTTGTATGGTTGACATAGCAAGATTCTTCTTAGACTTTACAGTTGAAGAGTCATGCGGTAAATGTCCTCCATGTAGAATAGGAACTAAGAGAATGTTAGAAATATTAGAAAAGATTACTTCAGGTAAAGGTGAACCAGGAGATATAGAAAAGCTTGAAAAATTAGCTGAAAACATTAAATCATCAGCATTATGTGGTTTAGGTCAAACAGCTCCTAATCCAGTATTATCAACATTAAAATATTTCAGAGATGAGTATGAAGCACACGTATATGACAAGAAATGCCCTGCTGGTTCATGTAAAGCATTATTATCATATAAAATTATTGAAGATAAATGTAAAGGATGCGGACTATGTGCTAAAGCATGTCCTGCAGATGCTATTTCAGGTGAAATAAAGAATCCACATGTTATAGATACAGATAAATGTGTTAAGTGTGGAGCTTGTATAGAAAAATGTCCATTCGATGCAATTGTAACTATATAATTAATATGTTTAATAATTAGTAGAAAAGGGGTGTAAAAGTTGAATAAAGTTACCATTACTATAGATAACCAAACAATTGAGGTTCCAGAGAATTATACGGTTCTAGAAGCTGCTAGAAGCATCGGTATAGATATTCCTACTCTTTGTTATTTGAAAGATGTAAATGAAGTTGGAGCTTGTAGAATGTGTCTTGTTGAAGTTGAAGGAGCTAGAAATCTTCAAACTTCATGTGTACTTCCAGTAAGAGATGGAATGGTAGTAAAAACAAATACTAAAAAAGTTAGAGAAGCTAGAAAAGCTACTTTAGAATTAATTCTTTCTAACCATGAAAGAGAATGTTTAACTTGTTCAAGAAATAATAATTGTGAATTACAAGCATTAGCTGAAGAATTGGGAGTTAGAGATATACCATTTGAAGGTGAAAAAACAAATTTACCATTAGACCTTTCATCAAAATCAGTAGTTAGAGACCCTAATAAATGTATATTATGTGGTAGATGTGTAAGTGTGTGTGCTCAAGTACAAACAGTTGGAGTATTAGGATTTAGAGAAAGAGGATTTGAAACAACTGTTGGACCAGCATACGATAAAGGATTGGGCGAAGTTCCATGTATAAACTGTGGTCAATGTATCGCAGCTTGTCCAGTTGGAGCATTAAGAGAAAAAGAGTCAATTGATTATGTATGGGAAGCATTAGATGACGATAGTAAGCACGTAGTAGTTCAAACAGCACCAGCAGTTAGAGCTGCTTTAGGAGAAGAATTTGGTCTTGAAATGGGAACAAGAGTTACAGGAAGAATGGCTGCAGCGTTAAGAAGACTTGGATTTGACAAGGTATTTGATACAGACTTCGCAGCAGACTTAACAATAATGGAAGAAGGACATGAGCTATTAGGTAGATTACAAAACGGTGGAAAATTACCAATGATTACTTCTTGTTCTCCAGGATGGATTAAGTTCTGTGAGCATAATTATCCAGAGTTCTTAGATAACTTATCAACTTGTAAATCACCACAAGAAATGATGGGTGCTGTAATCAAATCATACTATGCTGAAAAGAATAATATTGACCCTAAAGATATAGTAGTAGTTTCTGTAATGCCATGTACAGCTAAGAAATTCGAGGCTGATAGAGAAGAATTAGCTGCTACAGGATACCAAGATGTAGATTATGTAATTACTACAAGAGAGTTAGGTAGAATGATTAAGCAAGCTAGAATTGACTTTGTAAATCTACCAGATGAAGATTTTGATGAAATATTAGGTGAATCAACAGGTGCTGCAGTAATATTCGGTGTAACTGGTGGAGTTATGGAAGCAGCATTAAGAACAGTAGCAGAGGTTGTTACTGGCAAAGAATTAGAAAAAATAGAATTTGAGCAAGTAAGAGGTATGGAAGGAATTAAAGAAGCTGAAGTTACTTTAGGAGATAAAACTGTAAAAGTAGCAATTGCTCATGGTACTGGTAATGCAAGAAAATTACTAGACGATGTAAAAGCAGGAAAGAAAGAATATCACTTTATAGAAATTATGGCTTGTCCAGGTGGATGTATAAATGGTGGAGGACAGCCACATGTAAGTGCCAAAGATAGATATACTAAAGATGTAAAAGCAGAAAGAGCTAAAGCTTTATATGCAGAAGACGAAGCTAAGACAATTAGAAAATCACATGAAAACCCAATGATTAAGAAGATATATGAAGAGTATTTAGGAGAGCCAAACGGACACAAATCTCATAAATTACTTCACACTCATTATGCACCAAGAGATAATTATCCAGTAGATGATGAAGCAAACTTCAAAGAAATAACTGCAGATTTTAAAGAAGCAGCAGCTTGCAATGAGTAAGGATAGAATTAAAGTCCCTAGTTTATACTAGGGGCTTTTTTCAATACAATTAAAAAACAGAGTTTAGAATATAAAGTATAGTATATAAGATTTCTTGCAGCTTTTGTTCTATAATTATTAAATTTTACATATTCAATTTTAAATTATATCCTAAAAGCGATTATATTTGATAATAAACAACATATATAGACAGAATAAGACTTAATACTAGGGAACTATATCCTTACATAATATGGTATAATAGTAGTAAATAGTGGTATGCTTTGAGGTAAAAGCAAAAATGGTTTGCTTATGTCAATGTATAATGAGGGGGAAATATTTTTTATGAGAAAAGTTGCTCTTGCAGTACTTTTATTAATTTGTATTCAACACCTACTAACAGGATGTAATATAATACAAACTAATTCACAAATTGGGGAAGTAGATAAGATTTCAAAGATGCAACAAAAGCTAGATAATATATCAAATGAACAGCAAAATTTAAAAAAAGAGATTGAAAAGTTAAACATTCAGATTGAAAATAATACTAAAGAGTTACTTAGGCAAACTGAATATTTTACAAATAAAAAATATATAGTAGGTACAAGAGTATTCGGAAAAGGGTCAAAAGTTTTAACAATAGACAACATTACAATTATACTGAAAAGTGATAATAATATTTTAGTTGAAACTGAAAACAATAAAATAGAAATAAAAAATCGATATAATGCAGATGAAAATGATGAAGTTACCCTTAAATATGCTGAAATATCAAATGATAGTCAATTTTTAGCTTTTACAGTTGAAGCACATGCTAGTGAAAAAATATATTTAGTTAATTTAAAGTTATCGGAGTATAATTTGATAAGTGACATGGAAATAGTATCAAAACCAAGATGGTCTCCAAAGGAAAATACTCTTGCATTATCAATAGGCTCTATTGGAAAAGAAAAATTAGGTATTTATTACCCTGATATCAAGGAAATATATACTGTAAATGAAAATTTTATTTCAATCATTGATATAAAATGGTCTAAGAGCGGAGAGTTTATAGATTTTATAGCAGAAAAAACATCAGACAAATTTTCCATATATAGACTTATTATTGAAAGTAAAAAAATTATCAAGATAGATAATATGACTATAGAAGAAGTAAGGGACTGGACAAAGAAAACTAACGAAAAAGTAAATTTATCGGATTTCGCAATAAATGGAGTTGAAATTTTTAAAACTAAGTATGAACAATTAGTAAGAAGTTTTGGAGAACCTAAAAAGGTTAATAAATTAAATGATAAAAATCTTATTATATTAAAAGGATATTTTAATATAATTAATTACGATGGAATTGAGTTTACTATGTATTGTAAAAATAATGATTTTGATTTAGAAGAGAGTCAAGTTATTGAGATTGACGTATTTAACAATAAATTTCACACAAATAGAGGTATAAAAGTAGGAGATAGAGTAGAAAAAGTGGTTAAAGAGTATGATATACAAAAATTCTATAGGTTTGAATACAATGATGATTCGCATATTAATAAAAGAGTTATAGAAGGTATTAGAAGAGATAAATTTTCTCTAGAAGATTATGATTATTATACTTATATATATCATCCCACAGTTCCAAGAGTATTAATATTCCTTTTCAAAGATAACATACTAGAAAGGATAGTTATAAGGCACCCAGCAGCAGATTAAAAAGCTGTATAAAACAATACTTAAAAAGAATATATATATATAATATGATATAATTTTAATAAAGAAAAGTTTTGAGGGGGACCTGAAATGATTTATTTAGATAATGCAGCTACTTCGTATCCGAAGCCTAATATTGTATATGAAACAATGATGAAGGCTATGAAAGAGTATGGGGCTAATCCTGGACGTTCAGGACATAAGTTGGCACTTGAAGCTGGAAGGGGTATATTTGAAACAAGAGAGTTATTGAGTAAACTATTTAATATAGATAATCCAATGAATATAGTATTTACTCATAATGCTACTGATGCATTGAACCTAGGTATAAAAGGATTACTTAAACCAGGTGACCATGTTATAACTACATCAATGGAGCACAATTCAGTGTTAAGACCATTAAAGGCTTTAGAAAAAGCCGGGGTAGAAACGACTATCATTCAGTGTAGCCCAACAGGAGAAATTGATGTTGCAGATATTGAAAAAAGCATAAAGGACGATACAAGATTAATAGTCACTACTCACGCATCTAATTTAACAGGTACTATATATCCGATAAGGGAAATTGGGGAAATCGCTAAGAAATATGGTATAGTGTACATGGTTGATGCGGCTCAATCTGCAGGAGTATATGATATTGATGTACAAGAAATGAATATTGATATGTTAGCTTTTCCTGGACACAAAGGCTTATTAGGACCTCAAGGGACAGGAGGACTATATATAAGAGAGGGGTTAGATTTACATCAGTTAAAAGAAGGAGGAACTGGAAGTAAATCAAATTTATTAACACAGCCGGATTTTTTACCTGATAAATTTGAAAGTGGTACTCCTAACACTCCAGGGATAATTGGATTAGGAGCAGGAATTAAGTATATATTAGAAAGAGGAATAGAAGATATTAGAAATCATGAAAAGGAATTAACTAAATATTTCATAGAAGAACTAAAAAAAATACAAGAAGTTAAACTTTATGGACCATGTAATGTAGAAAAACAAGCAGCTGTCGTTTCAATTAATATAGGAGATGAAGATTCTTCTGAAGTTAGTTACATACTAGATAATGTGTTTAATATAGCCGTTAGACCTGGGCTTCATTGTGCTCCGTTAGCACATAAAACTATAGGAGCCTATGAACAGGGAACTATCAGATTTAGTATGGGAGTATTCAATACATTTAATGATATAGAAAAAGCTGTCGAAGCTGTAAGAAAGATTTCCGAGGAAATATAAAAATAGCGGTTAAAGCCGCTATTTTTATATTTAAAATAAAGGATTTTTATAGTATTTGTAGAATTAATATTTTTATCGTTTAAACTTATATGAAAGGGGAATATTATGGAATCATTAATGAGTATAATTTCAGAAAATAATTTAGAAATAATATTAGGTCTTATAGTAGCTTTGGTTCTATTGGTAGTTATTAATATAGTTACTCAATTTAGGATAATTAAGCGAGAATCCTCCCTATTTCAATAGGGAGATGAATCGCTATTTATTTTTTAAAATA
>NZ_ARZA01000273.1 GCF_000387765.1 Caldisalinibacter kiritimatiensis | reverse complement strand
AATAATAGATAATTTAAGATAATTAATAAATAATAATTTTTATGAAAAACCTGAGGAGAAAAACCTCAGGTTTTAAGTTTTTTTAAGTGGATTTTGTTTATACATAAACCTAAGCATACAAGTTAAATTAAAAGAAAATTCGATAAAATTCGATATTTTATGATGAAAAAATATCCTAAGTGGGTTTAAATTACCAGAATTATATATTATAATAAAAAGTGGAATGTGTTATATAAATTTAACATTATTTAATATGGAGGTGTATAAAAATGGACAAGCTATTATCAATTGAAGAAGCTATAAACAAAATAGAAGATGGCATGACAGTTATGATAGGTGGATTTTTAGGCGTTGGAACTCCTCACAGCATAGTCGATGCTTTAATACAAAAAGGAGTTAAAGATTTAACAATCATTGCAAACGATACCGCAACTCCTGAAATTGGAATAGGTAAATTAGTAGTAAATAAGCAAGTAAAAAAAGTAATAACGTCTCATATAGGAACTAACCCAGAGACAGGAAGACAGATGAACGAAAAAGAGATAGAAGTAGAATTAGTGCCACAGGGGACTTTAGCAGAAAGAATTAGAGCAGCTGGTGCTGGATTAGGAGGTATATTAACTCCAACAGGCGTAGGAACAATGGTTGAAGAAGGAAAACAAAAAATAGAAGCTAATGGTAAAGAGTACCTTTTAGAATTACCATTAAAAGCGGATGTTGCTTTAATAGCAGGAGCAAAAGTAGATAAGAAGGGTAATATTCATTATAACAAGTCAGCTAGAAACTTTAATCCGTTAATGGCAATGGCTGCTGATTTAGTAATAGTAGAAGCTGAAGAAATTGTAGAGGTTGGAGATATAGACCCTAATGATGTAATGACACCAGGAATATTTATTGACTACATAGTTGGGGGTGAAAAATAATGGATAAAAAGAAAATGAAAGAAATAATAGCTAAGAGAGTAGCTAAAGAGGTAAAAGATGGAGATGTTGTAAACCTTGGTATTGGATTACCAACTATGGTTGCTAATTACATACCTGAAGATGTAGATGTTATTTTTCAATCAGAAAACGGTTTCGTGGGTTTAGGACCATCACCTAAAGAAGGAGAAGAAGATAAGGACTTAATTAATGCAGGAGGTCAGCCTGTTACTATAAAAACAGGAGGAGCTTTCTTTGATAGTGCTACTTCTTTTGCCATTATTAGAGGTGGACATGTTGATGCAACTGTATTAGGAGCCCTCCAAGTAGATGAAAAAGGTAATCTTGCTAACTGGATGATACCAGGAAAAATGGTTCCAGGAATGGGAGGAGCAATGGACCTTGTTACTGGAGCTAGAAAGGTAATAGTAGCTATGACTCATACAGCTAAAGGTAATGCTAAAATATTAAAAGAATGTACCCTTCCTTTAACAGCAGAAGGACAAGTGAACCTTATAGTTACAGAAATGGGAGTTATGGAAGTAACAGAGGAAGGATTAGTGCTTAAAGAAATAAATCCTGAAGTAACAATTGAAGAGATTAAAGCTAATACAGAAGCAGATTTAATTATTCCTGATGACTTAAAGAAAATGGATATAGATTAATAAAGCACTTATTGATAATTGCTTCTATCAAGGTACTACAGTTTAGTAGTACCTTGATAATATAAATAAAATAAGGGGGTAGGATTTAAATGTTTAGAAAATTTACAAACGGATGTGTTGCACTTGTACAAAGGTATTTACCAGACCCATTCTTATTTGCTGTCATATTAACTCTTATTGTTTTTGTATTAGGTATGATATTTACAGGTCAAGGACCTATGTCTATGGTAGTTCATTGGAGCGATGGGTTCTGGGGATTACTATCATTCTCAATGCAGATGGCATTAGTACTAGTTACAGGTCATACATTGGCACAAGCACCTATTATTAAGAAAGGACTTAAAAAACTAGCAAGTATTCCAAAGACTCCTTTACAAGCTATTGTGGCTGTTACATTAGTTGAAGCAATAGCAGCTTGGATAAACTGGGGATTTGGTCTTGTAATTGGTGCATTATACGCTAGAGAGATAGCTAAGCAAATAAAAGGTGTAGACTACAGACTATTGATAGCTGCAGGATATTCTGGATTTATTGTATGGCATGCAGGTCTTTCAGGCTCAATACCATTAAAATTAGCTACTGCAGGTGCAGATTTAGCTAAAGCTACTAATAATGTTGTTGTTGACCCTATTTCAACAAGTCAAACAATATTTGCACCATTTAACTTAATTATTTTAGCTGTAATTGTAGTTACATTGCCATTAGTAAATAGACTTATGCATCCAAAGGGAGATAATGTAGTAACTATAGACCCTAAATTATTAGAAGACGAGGAAGAAGAATTAGCTGTTGCTAAGGAAGATATGACTCCAGCAGATAAAATGGAAAACAGTCCAGTGCTTTCATTGTTAATAGGACTTATGGGATTAGCATATGTAGTTTATTATTTTGCTAGTAATGGATTCAAGTTAAACTTAAATATAGTTAACTTTATGTTCTTATTTACAGGAATTATACTTCATGGAACACCAAGAAGATTTTTAGATGCCATTGCAAGTGCAGCTAAAGGTACAGCAGGAATTATACTTCAGTTCCCATTCTATGCTGGTATAATGGGTATGATGACAGGAGGAAATGCAGAAGGTTTATCATTAGCGGGTGTTATGTCAAATGCATTTGTAAGTATATCTAATGAAACAACATTCCCATTCTTCTCATTCCTAAGTGCAGGATTAGTTAACTTCTTTGTACCTTCAGGTGGAGGACAATGGGCAGTACAGGCTCCAATTATGATGCCAGCAGGTGCTGAAATTGGTGTATCAGCAACTAAGACAGCTATGGCTATCGCTTGGGGAGATGCTTGGACTAACTTAATTCAGCCATTCTGGGCATTACCGGCATTAGGTATTGCAGGTCTTGGAGCAAGAGATATTATGGGATTCTGTGTAGTAGACTTAATCTATACAGGTGTAATCATAGCGCTTGGATTAATGATTTTATAGTATATAAAATTGCTAAAAAGGGTTGTGCTTTCGCACAACCTTTTGTTTTTGTAGTATTAAGTAAGAAATTATAAATAGATTAAAATTGTGGATAAAATATAATTCTAAAACTACTAACAACAAACTACTAATTGACAAATCGACGAAGTCGACTTTGTTTCAAAAAGTGTTATAAAAACCGCCTATTAGTAGGTAAAACTAGTTTCAACTAAGTTTATTGACATTTTTATGACAAACTCTAACTATAGAAAAAGTATTTTATTTTTTATGTTAATAATGTGTTAAACGAATATTAACAAAATGAAAGATACTGATATTTTATTTTCTTTGTATTACTATATAAACATATTATTACCATGTAAATTATTTAAATATAAAACACAAACAGGAATTTGACGATGAAAATTAGAATAATATGTTATTATTACTCAAAATTTGCAGAAAAATAATTACTAATAGACTTGTACTATATATTATAATTAGATATACTTTTCTATAGGGGAAATTGTATTTAGGAATTGTTATTTATTTAACATTAAACTTAAAAATATTATTAGTAATATGATTACATATAAAAAAAGAGGGGAATATTAATAAAGTAACTGTTTAAATTTATATTTTTGAGGTATATATAATAAATGAGTTTTGACATTAATTTTCATCTTATGCTCATAAGCCGGAGTGATTAGATTGAAACTAAATAATAAATCAAAGATTTTTCAAAATTTAGCCTTAATTTCACAAATAGGTATTTCTATGGCTGTACCAATTTTGGGTGGTATATTTCTTGGAAACTTCTTAGATAATAAGTTCAACACAGGAGTAGTGTTTTTAATTATTTTTTCAGTATTAGGAATAATTACATCCTTTATAACTTTGTTTAAGTTAACCACCACAGGAACTAAAAGGAAGTGATTTTTTGAGTCTTGAAGGGAACACCCAGATTAAGGTAACAAAGAGAGTATTATCAGTGACGTTAGTACTAATTGGAGCTTTTCTTATTGGTTTTAAAGACCCTTTACCATATGTGTATGGTATAATATTTGGTGTGGTAATTAATATTTTGAATTTTAGACTTATGTCATTAACCCTTGAAAAGTCAGTAAAAATGCCAAAACATAAGATAATGCCCTATGTATTAGGAAACTATATGGCAAGATACATAATATATGGAGTAGTATTAACGGTCGGTGCAATTGCGAATTATCTAAATTTTTACACAGTTATTCTTGGGCTTTTTATGGTAAAAATTGTTATTTTATCAGATACATTCTTTGACCTTATAAGGGGAAAGAAAAAAATAGCAAAGAATAATTAGTTTAAAATGAAAATCTTTGCTATTAAATATAAAGTATTATAAATTGGTGTTTACTTAAAAGCTAAATTCTAACCTTATTATGAAGGGAGGCAAAGCCTGTGGAAATTACACTACAGCTATTTGGAAATGAATATGTAATAGCTGAAACAATAGTGAACACATGGATTATTGTAATTCTGTTAAGTATATTTGCTATATATGTTAACAGAAAAATTAAAAAAGCAAGAGTTAATGAAAAACCCTCAAAGTTTCTTAATTTTATAGAGCTATTAGTTGAGGGTGTAGAGTCCTTGGTTGAAACAACTATGGGACGAGATAAGTTGGGGTTTGCTCCATATATAGGTACTTTAGCTTTATACCTAGTAGTAGCAAACTTATTTGGATTGATTGGATTAAAACCTCCAACCTCTGATTACAATGTTACCTTTGCATTAGCAATAATTACTTTTGTTTTAACTCAGTATTATGGATTGAAATCTAAAGGTCTTGGAGGGTATATAAAAGGCTTTTTTGAACCTTTCTGGCCACTTTTCCCACTTAATGTTATAGGGGAGCTTGCGAACCCAGTTTCTTTATCATTCCGTCTTTTCGGTAATATATTAAGTGGTGTTATAATTATGTTTCTTCTTTATCAAGCATTAGGAGCTTTTTCAATAATCGTTGCTCCAGTTTTCCATGCATATTTTGATGTATTTGCAGGTGTTATTCAAACATTTATATTCATTATGTTAACTATGGTATTTATTTCAATGGCTATGGAAGATTAAGTTAATTACTACGAACCCTATGGTTCGTTTATAAATAAGAAATGATTAAAATTATAAGGAGGTAAATTAAATGTTACAAGGATTAGATCCAAAAGCTTTTATACTAGGATGTTCAGCAATAGGTGCAGGTCTTGCTGCAATAGCAGGTATAGGACCTGGTATAGGACAGGGATACGCTGCAGGTAAAGCAGCAGAGGCGGTTGGAAGACAACCAGAAGCACAAGGTGATGTAATTAGAACAATGATCCTTGGTCAGGCAGTTGCAGAGACAACAGGTATTTATGGTTTAGTTATTGCTATAATTCTATTATTCGTAAGACCATTACTTGAAGCACTTTAATATACCTACATAGAGGTGGGTATTTCACCCATCTCTTGTTTCTGTAATTATTGTGAATCTAATGAGAAATTAAGATATATTTAATAAAATGTAGTTTCCGAAGAAGAGATGAAAGGAGGCATTACTGTGCCCATAGAAGTAAGGGTAATACCAGATTTATTAAGTGTAGGATTACAATGGGCAGCTACATTAGTCCTATTTATAGTACTTAGACATTTCTTGTTTGAACCTGTGTCAAAATTCTTAAACGAGAGAAGAGAAAGAATAGAAGGAGACTTAACAGAAGCTAAAAAGGAAAAAGAAGAAGCTGTTAAGCTAAAAGAAGAATATCAGCTTAAAATAGAAGAAGCAAAACAAGAAGCTCAATCAATAATTGAAACAGGAAAGAAAAGAGCAGGAGAAGTAAGAGAAGAAATAATAGCTGATGCTAAAAAAGAAGCAGAAAATATTGTAGAAAGAGCTAATAGAGAGATAGTAAGACAACGTGAAAAAGCTATGGAAGAGCTTAAATCAGAGGTAGTAACTATAGCTATGATGGCTGCTTCAAAGGTAGTAGATAAAGACTTAGATGAAAAATCCCACAGAGAAATGATTAATAAGTTTATAGATGAGGTAGGGGAAAGCAAATGGCAAAATTAGTAGGCAAAAGATATGCTGAGGCTTTATTTGAAGTAGCTTTAGAGTACGATAAATTAGAGGAATATAAACAGGAGATTATTGAAGTATCAAAGGTTTTTGAGAGTGAGCCTAAATTAAAAACGATATTTGAGCACCCAAAGCTAACTAAGAATGAAAAGAAAGATATAATAAATTCTTTATTTAAAGGTAAGATATCTCAAGAAATATTAAATCTATTATATATAGTTGTAGACAAAGGTAGAGAAAGATATTTAAGCTACATAAAAGATGAATATGTGGCTCTTTCAAATGAAAAATTAGGTATTATAGAGGCTAAGGCAGTTACTGCTGTACCTATGACAGAAGAAGAAAAATCTAAATTACAAGATAATCTGTCAAACAAGTTTGGTAAAAGAGTTATTTTAGAGAATATTGTTAATGAGGAAATAATAGGTGGTGTCCTTGTAAAAATAGAAGACAAGGTTATTGATAATAGTATCAAAGGACAATTAGATAACATTGAAAAAGAACTTAAAAACGTAAAAGTAGAAAAGATAGGGGTGAAGAGCTAATGAATCTCAGACCTGAAGAGATTAGTGCTGTAATAAAAGAGCAAATCAAGAGATATGAAAAGAAACTTGATGTTCAAGACGTAGGTACCGTTATTCAGGTAGGAGACGGTATTGCGAGGGTTCATGGATTAGAAAATTGTATGGCTGGTGAGCTTATAGAGTTTCCAGGTGGAATTTATGGTATGGCTCTAAACCTAGAAGAAGATAATGTAGGTTGCGTTCTTCTAGGACCAGACGACAATATAAAAGAGGGAGACACAGTTAAAAGAACAGAAAGGATAGTTGAGGTACCTGTAGGAGATGCATTAATAGGAAGAGTAGTAAATGCATTAGGTCAGCCAATAGATGGAAAAGGACCAATAAATACAGACAAATATAGACCAGTAGAATCAAAGGCTACAGGTGTAATTACAAGAAAGTCAGTTTCTGTTCCATTGCAAACAGGTATCAAAGCTATAGACTCAATGATTCCTATAGGAAGAGGACAAAGGGAGTTAATCATAGGGGACAGACAGACAGGTAAGACAGCAATTGCAATAGATACTATACTTAATCAAAAAGACGAAGACGTTATTTGTATATATGTAGCTATAGGACAGAAGAAATCAACTGTAGCTAAGATAGTTGAAACGTTAGAGAAAAACGGAGCTATGGATTATAGTATCGTAGTATCAGCAACAGCAAGTGAGCTTGCTCCATTACAATATATTGCGCCGTATGCTGGAGCAGCAATGGGCGAAGAGTTTATGTTTAACGGTAAAGATGTACTTATAATCTATGATGACTTATCTAAGCACGCAGTTGCTTATCGTGCAATGTCACTATTATTAAGACGTCCACCAGGACGTGAAGCTTATCCAGGTGATGTATTCTATCTACATTCAAGACTATTAGAGCGTGCTGCTAGACTTGATGAAAAATACGGTGGAGGTTCAATGACTGCATTACCAATCATTGAAACCTTAGCAGGTGATATTTCTGCATATATTCCAACAAACGTAATTTCTATAACTGATGGACAAATTTTCTTAGAATCAGAACTATTTTTCTCAGGACAAAGACCTGCTGTAAATGCAGGATTATCGGTATCTCGTGTTGGTGGTTCTGCACAAATTAAAGCTATGAAAAAAGTTGCTGGTAAGCTTAAATTAGAGCTAGCGCAATATAGAGAATTAGCGGCCTTTGCACAGTTTGGTTCTGAGCTTGATAAAGAAACTCAGGAAAGACTTGCTCAAGGTGAAAGAATTATGGAAATATTAAAGCAGCCTCAATATAAGCCAGTAGCTGTAGAGCACCAAGTTATGACAATTTATGCTGTTATCAATAAATATTTATCGGATATTCCAGTAGACAGAATAAAAGAGTTTGAAGAGCAGTTCCTAAACTTCATGGATTCAAATTATCCAGAAGTAGGAAATGCTATAAAGGAAACAGGTGATTTATCAGAAGAAACTGAAGAGAAATTAAAGCAAGCTATAGAAGAATTCAAAAAGAGTTTTGCATAAAGATAAGAGGGTGGGACAGAGATTTTAATCTCTGGTCCCGATATATCTAAAGAGTCTGCCCTTGAGCGATAGGGAGGTGAAGTTATGCCACAAAGTATGCGTGATATAAAGAGAAGAATTCGTAGTGTAAGTAGTACAAAGCAGATAACTAAAGCTATGGAGCTTGTATCATCAGCTAAATTAAAGAAAGCTAGAAGAAAATTAGAAAAGACTAGACCGTATTATAATACGGTACTTAGGAGCATACAGGAGATACTTGCTTCCACGGGTGGAATAAAACATCCATTCTTAGAAAAAAGAGAAGTAAAGAGAAGAGCTTATATTGTAATAACTGCAGATAGAGGATTAGCTGGAGGGTACAACAGTAATATAGTAAAACTTACACAAAGTAAAATAGAAGATAAAGACAAAGATTATATTATAGCTGTAGGATATAAGGGTAAAGATTTCTTTCAAAAGAGAGGATATAACATAGCTGGTGAGTTTTTAAATATATCGGAAAATCCTAGATTTAGCCATGCTCAAAAAATCGGTGATTTGGCAATGAAATTATATAAAGAAGAGAAAGTAGATGAAGTAAATTTAGTGTATACTCACTTTAAAAGCACAATATCCCATGAACCAAAAGTGATGAAATTATTACCGGCTGAAAATATAAGAGACGATGAGAAGAACGAAAAAGCAGCTCTTATTCAGTATGAACCATCACCTGAAGAAGTGCTTGATTATTTGATACCTAAATATATTGATAGTGTTGTTTATGGTGCAATGATAGAAGCTTCTGCAAGTGAGCAGGCATCTAGAAGAATGGCAATGGAATCAGCTACGGATAATGCTGAAGATATGATAGATGAGCTTAAATTAAGCTATAATAGAGCACGTCAGGCATCTATTACGCAAGAGATTTCAGAAATAGTAGGTGGAGCGGAAGCGCTTAAATAATTGACAATTGAAAATTTACAATTGATAATTAAAAACATAAAGATGACGTAAATGAATACGTGAAAGAAAACGAACTAAAAGACGGAAGATGAATAAGTGTTAGTAGTTAGTGGTTAGTAGCAAGTAGCAACTACTAAGAACTAAGCCCTAAGAACTGTTCTTTTTCCGTTGTCGAGGGACGCCCACGTCCCGTCGACTGATAGTTGTAAGCTAAGAACCAAGAGCTGTACTTTTCTGTTGTCGAGGGACGCCCACGTCCCGTCGACTGATAGTTGTAAGCTAAGAACCAAGAGCTAAGAACTGTTTTTTTAACTTAAAGAGAAATGGAAAGGATGTGAAAATAAATGGCTGAAAGAAACGTGGGTAAAATAGTACAGATAATTGGCCCAGTTGTAGATATTAGATTCAGCGAAGAAAATCTTCCAAAACTACTTAATGCGATTGAAATTGAAGGTAACGGTAAAAAAGTAGTTTGCGAAGTTGCTCAGCATATTGGGGACGATACTGTAAGATGTATCGCAATGGATTCTACAGATGGTTTCGTGAGAGGTATGGAAGCTGTAGATACAGGTGCACCTATTACTGTACCTGTAGGTAGAGAGACTTTAGGTAGATTATTCAATGTATTAGGTGAAACAATAGATGAGCAAGGAGAAGTTGGTGCTAAGGAATATTCTCCTATTCATAAACAGGCTCCTTCATTCGAAGAGCAGCAAACTGCTACAGAGATATTTGAAACAGGTATAAAGGTTGTTGACCTTATAGCACCATATGCTAAAGGTGGTAAGATAGGTCTATTTGGAGGAGCAGGTGTTGGTAAAACAGTACTTATCCAAGAGCTTATCAACAATATAGCTAAAGAGCACGGTGGTTTATCAGTATTCGCAGGAGTTGGAGAAAGAACAAGAGAAGGTAACGACTTATACTATGAAATGGAAGAGTCAGGAGCACTAGATAAAACTACATTAGTCTTCGGACAGATGAATGAGCCACCTGGAGCGAGAATGAGAGTTGCATTAACTGGACTTACAATGGCAGAACACTTTAGAGATAAAGAAGGACAGGACGTTTTATTATTCATAGATAATATCTTCAGATTTACACAAGCTGGTTCAGAGGTTTCAGCGTTACTTGGACGTATGCCTAGTGCCGTTGGATACCAGCCAACATTAGCGACAGAGATGGGTGCCCTTCAAGAGAGAATTACATCAACTAAGAAGGGTTCTATTACATCAGTACAGGCAGTATACGTACCAGCAGACGACTTAACTGACCCAGCTCCAGCTACAACCTTCGCACACTTAGATGCGACGACAGTACTTTCTCGTCAAATAGCTGAGCTTGGTATTTATCCAGCGGTTGACCCATTAGATTCTACATCAAGAATATTAGACCCAGCAATCGTTGGTGAAGAGCATTATAGAGTAGCTCGTGGAGTACAAGAGATTCTTCAAAGATATAAAGAATTACAAGATATAATTGCAATATTAGGTATGGATGAGTTATCAGATGAAGACAAATTAATAGTATCACGTGCAAGAAAGATTCAACGTTTCTTATCACAACCATTCCACGTAGCTGAGCAGTTTACAGGAATGCCAGGAGTATATGTACCAATCAAAGAAACAGTAAGAGGATTCAAAGAAATATTAGAAGGTAAGCATGATGACTTACCAGAGTCTGCATTCCTATATGTAGGTACTATTGATGAAGCAGTAGAAAAAGCTAAAAATATGAAATAATAGTTAAAATGAAAGAGGGCACTTAAGTGTCCTCTATCAATAAAGTGTTTTTCCTAATTGGTCAGGAAGAAAGTGAGGTGTAGATGGTGTCTGAGTTCACACTAGAAATAGTAACACCTGATAGAAAGTTCTTTGAGGACAAGGTAGAAATGGTGATAGTTAGAGGAATAGAAGGGGATATAGGTATATTAAAGAATCATACCCCTTTAGTAACTCCTTTAGATATAGGTAAAATTAGAATAAAACAAAATGGTGAATTTAGAATTGCAGCTGTTGCTTCAGGTTATATAGAGGTTGCTAAAGAAAAAACTACTATTATAGCAGATGCAGCTGAATGGCCTGAAGAAATAGATGTAGATAGAGCAAAAGCTGCTAAAGAAAGAGCAGAAAAGAGATTAAAGGGTAGTGGTGGAGAAAAGGATACCCTTAGAGCTGAAATATCACTTAAGAAAGCAATCAATAGATTAGAGGTAGCTAAGCATAGATAAGCCAAGGTTTAAGCCTTGGCTTTTGTATTGGATGATTAAAAACGTTATCTTACACGTCAATTAATTTTAAATTAAGCTACGAAGTCGCTTTTTGTAACGAAAAAAATTTTTATTACATAATATGAAGTATATTCAATTTGATAAATTTAGCAAAATCAACCTCCAAAAAATATTTTATAAAACTAAAAATTACATGTATAGTACAGGCTAGTTTCTGTCAATACTTGATATTGAGGGAAGAGTGATACAGTGGAAATGTTTTTGTCCCCCTTTAACATTTCTGCTGTTTTCCGCTCTTTCCTCTATTTTTACAACCTAAAGCTAATACAAAGTATTAGCAAATAAGGTTATAATTAGGAGGTTGCTTATAATGAATAAATTAAAAACTATCACTTTAATTGGACTCATAATAGTTTTGTCAATTATTAACTTTGTATGGGCTGACAAAGAAAAAGTTGATTCAAATGAAGCATTGAAACAAGCCTTTGTTGCTACTAAAGCAGAAATACTAGAGCTTAATATTAATGGAAGTGGCAAGATAAATGACAAATATGTTGATAAAGAAACATTAAAGGATATTAGTAATGAGTTGATAAAAGAATTACAAGTTAATGGTTACTTAGCTAATCATAATCAGTTGTATGATGCAAATAATAAAGATAAGCCAGAATACAAAATAGAAATTGTGGAATCAAAAGATATGGTGCAGTTAATTTTATGGGGTAAGGATAAAGAAAATAGAGCTATTACAGCAATTATTTCAACATATAAGGATTCATATAGTAATATCGAAGAAACTGATTTAGTTATAGATATAGTTCAAGATAAAATAGATAGATTAAATGCTGTTTATAATCAAATAGAAAAAATATTCAATAAGTTTAATGCTAATACAAAAATTACCACTTGTATTGTAGGAACTTATGATGGAAAATTAAAGGAGAAAGAGAATTTACACATTATAAACGAAGCAATTCAAGTCATAAAAGGAAAGAAAATTGAAGGCCTAGTAGAACCTTCCTTAATAAGCATTTCTGCTTACTCTCCACTAATAGACGACTATATATACACAGCCGATAAACGAATGAATTTAAATATAGCAATGAGGTATAACGAATATGAAGACAAGACTTATATTTGGATAGGTAGCCCAATTATAGCAGTAGGATATTAGAAATTTAAAATTTAAAATTAAAAATGTAAAATAAAAAGACAAAAAAATACAGTAGCATTAGAGACTTGTCAATATACTAAAGGAGGAGGAAAATGTGCAAAAAATTATAGTAGAAAAAAGTCCTCCCTTGAAAGGGACTGTAAGAATTAGTGGTGCTAAAAATTCAGTATTACCTATATTAGCTGCTACCTTGCTGTCTACAGAAAAATGTGAACTAGAAGATGTACCTAATTTAAAGGATGTAGATGTTATTTGTGAGGTACTTGCGGCATTAGGTTCGGATATAAAAAGGACTAGTAGAGGTAAAATTGAAGTTAATTCTGCAACTATAGATAATAATGAAGCACCGTATGAGCTTGTAAGAAAAATGAGAGCATCATTTTTAGTAATGGGACCACTTTTAGCAAGAATGGGTAGAGTTAGAATATCGCTACCGGGAGGATGTGCAATAGGAACAAGACCAATTGATTTACACTTAAAAGGATTTGCAGCCCTTGGAGCTGATATACAAGTAGGCCATGGCTTTGTAGAAGCACATACAAAACAACTAAGAGGAGATAGAATATATCTAGACTTTCCTAGTGTAGGAGCTACTGAGAATATAATGATGGCAGCCACTTTAGCTGAAGGTGAAACAGTTATTGAAAATGCAGCAGAAGAGCCTGAAATTGTTGATTTAGCTAACTTTTTAAATAAAATGGGTGCAAATATAAAAGGTGCTGGAACTAATACAATAAAAATAAAAGGAGTAAATAACCTTAAAGGAACTACTCATTTAGTTATTCCCGATAGGATAGAAGCAGGTACTTATATGATAGCAGCTGCTATAACAGGTGGAGATGTAGTTATAGAAAATGTTTTGACTAATCATGTAAAACCTATCATGGCCAAATTAAAAGAAGCAGGAGTAAGTATAATAGATGATGGAGATAAAGTAAGAGTACAATCAGATGGCATATTAAAGGCCATAGACGTAAAAACCCTTCCTTATCCAGGGTTTCCAACAGATATGCAAGCACAATTCATGTCTATGATGAGTATAGCAAAGGGCACAAGTGTAATTATAGAAACAGTATTTGAAAATAGATTTATGCATGTAGATGAGCTTAAAAGAATGGGAGCCAATATAAAAATTGAAGGAAGAAGCGCAATTATACAAGGTACAGATAAATTATTAGGTGCTCCTGTAAAAGCAACAGATTTGAGAGCAGGAGCTGCATTAATACTTGCTGGACTTATAGCTGATGGTACTACGGAAATAGGTAATGTATATCATTTAGATAGAGGATATTCAGATATAGAACAAAAGTTTTCAAAATTAGGAGCTAAAATATATAGAGTGTAAAGATAGAACAAAGTCGACTTCGTCGATTTGTTAGTTAGTAGTTCGTTGTTAGTAGTTAGTAGCATTTGATTCAGTTCTTAGTTCTCAGGAGAATATTGGTAAGAATTAGGCTATTCGCTGTTCGCCTTTCGCTTTTCGATAATAATTTTACAAATATTCTCTC
>NZ_ARZA01000272.1 GCF_000387765.1 Caldisalinibacter kiritimatiensis | reverse complement strand
ATAAAAGTTTAGTAAGTATTATGTTTATTCAGATATAAGAAAGGGGTGAAAATATGTTATATCCAAGAGCACCAAATGAAAAAAGCCTTATGTAAAAAATATAATTTCTCAAATAGGAAGTTATAAGCATGTTGCGTAGAAAGATATAGTGATAATAATTATTAAAATATGAAAGGAGAAGATAAAAAGATGAAAAAAATACTAATATTTACATTGATAA
>NZ_ARZA01000271.1 GCF_000387765.1 Caldisalinibacter kiritimatiensis | reverse complement strand
ATTGACTTACCATGAACTTTTTCCAGTTTAGATTCATTTTTGTTTGAAATAGCATATGAACTTTGAAAACATCCTAGTATTAAAACTGTTATCAATGTAAATATTAGTATTTTTTTCATCTTTTTATCTTCTCCTTTCATATTTTAATAATTATTATCACTATATCTTTCTACGCAACATGCTTATAACTTCCTATTTGAGAAATTATATTTTTTACATAAGGCTTTTTTCATTTGGTGCTCTTGGATATAACATATTTTCACCCCTTTCTTATATCTGAATAAACATAATACTTACTAAACTTTTATTCCCTCAATTCTCAATATAACTTAGTTGTGCTTTTGAAACAAAGTCTTCTCCTAGTTCTCTTAATGACATGTTTTTCTCTTTTCTTAACCTTCTTATTTTTTCACCTATTGTTAATAACTCCATGTTCACCTCTCCGTTCAATTTGTGTTTATATTATTTGATTTACCGTTAACTTTATTATAATTTATTTTCTATTATTTGTAAATAGTGTTTATATAGTACATTTGTACCATTGTTTTTTGTATAGTGTTATTATATACAATTATCTCCTTGAGAAGGCGTAATGATGAACTTTCCACTTCTTAAGCCATCTAAAGGAAAAGTATTTGTCAATGGTAAAGAAGTAAAAGGAACTAGTGGAGATATAGGATATATGTTTCAAAGAGACCATTTATTCGAATGGAGAACTATAAAACAAAATGCTTTAATTGGACTAGAAATACAAGATAAATTAACTAAAGAAAAGGAAAAGTTTGTAGAAAACCTATTAGATACCTATGGTTTAGGAGAATTTAAAGACCACTATCCAAGACAGCTTTCAGGAGGAATGAGACAAAGGGCAGCTCTTATAAGGACCCTAGCTTTAAAGCCTGAAATCCTACTACTAGATGAACCCTTTTCTGCCCTAGACTATCAAACTAGACTCACAATCGCTGATGAAATAGGTACTATACTAAAAAAAGAAGGAAAAACTGCAATAATGGTGACACACGACATAGCAGAAGCTATGCGTACTAAAAGGAAGAGAGATTATATGTATTGTAATTAATAATAATTAGAACTTTAGATTTTTATAAGTAGATAGATTA
>NZ_ARZA01000270.1 GCF_000387765.1 Caldisalinibacter kiritimatiensis | reverse complement strand
CTAACTGACTCCTCTTAAATCCTTTATTCAATTACAACTTCAACCTCTGTTCCATCAAGCAAACTTACTATTATCTTATCCCCCTCAAACATCGTCATCTTTTGGGCAATACTAAAGAATAAATCCATGTCAAATTTCTCGTAAAACTCAAATAACCCCCACCTTGAAAAAGATAAGGGCTATGAGGAAACATTTCACTAGCTGTGTTTTCTTTTAATCAATACTACTGACTCCACATGTGTTTTGATAGAATAATGATAGTATTTAGCAAAAAAAAAGAGTTTTACCCCCTATGAATTCAGAATGAATGCTTATGACTTTTTCTCTAACAAAAAACATCTTATATATTTTATTGGAATTATTCTATTTTCATTCTCAAGCTCTATCAGTTCTATCATTCTAATAAAACAATCATATACTTCTGTGCTTTTATAAAATAAATTTTCCTAAATAACCAGAGTGACAGTACCTTTATTTGTTCTCCTTTAGTTATCCTTTAGATAGTTTGATACAGAGAGACTGTGCTCTTGTACCTTTAAAGACTATAAAATATATAAACTTTCATATTCATTTTGTTCAAATATTTCTCTAAAGTACTTGTTACATATTTTAACTTGTTCAATATAATTAATTAAATAATTTATATCTTCAAAGTAATTACCTATTATCTCATTATTATGACACAAAGCCCATCCTTTAGATGAATTAGATATTGAATATAATTCTCCTTTATATTTAAATTCAATTTCTCGACCTACTAGTAAGTCTTTTTTAAGGTCTTTAAAACTATACATAACTCCCTCCTCCTAATACATACTTATTGGATTAAAACGGTACTGCACTACCTCTTGAGCCATTATTCCAATAATGTCTATGTGGAAATTCATGTCCAACTCCACCGTATTTATAGTCGATATCCATATCAGCATCTCCATTTTTATCGTAATATCTTCTTTGTTTTAATTCACCATCTGAATCTAATAAATCATTCGAAGAATATAGGAATCCTTTTGTTGGTAGACTACTCTATCCCTCTACTTGTTCATGATTATCTGTTTTTTCTCCTTTTTCTTTAGCTTCTTCATATTTTTCTGCTTTCGCTCTAGTTTCAAACCAATCAACAACTTTGTTATATAACCAAGTACCTGCTGCTATTACTGTACCACC
>NZ_ARZA01000269.1 GCF_000387765.1 Caldisalinibacter kiritimatiensis | reverse complement strand
TTTCATCATCATAAGCACATATAAATCTATCCGCTGTTTGCCTTATCAATATTTTTTCGTTATAGATAAACTCTTTTCTCATAAAAGTAGCATATTCACCTTTATCCCTGTTAATAAGTGATTTATCATCCTTTATATATAATCCACCCCATTGATAATAATAACTAAATACATTTTTTCCTTCTAAAACTTTTTTTGTATTCATATCATTTTCATTTCTTGTTAATAGCTTATTTCTTATATTACCTGTTGCAATTCCTGCTATGACTTCACATCTATCGTTTAAGTAAAGCTGGGTTGACTTATAAACTTTTTCCCTCATTTTAAATGTAATATTTGTAGAACCTATATCAAAAACATAATTTAATAAATTATAATAATACTTTTGTGGTATATATCTGTACTCCTTTTTGTATAAATCTTTTTCATGATTATAATGCAGTTCTTTACATTGTATCTCATGATTAGTATTAATACTCTTCTTTTTATCCACTGTTATAATAATCATATCCATACCCACGTTATTGAATATCTTATCTCCTAATTTAATTATTTCAATTATTTCCGTTTTATCCAATAATATTTTTCTAATTAATATGAAATTGTTATTAGTCAATAAGCTCCCCGGTACTATAAAAGATAATTTACCTTCATATTTCATCATATTTAAAGCTTTCTCAATAAATAAACTATAAATATCAAATCGTCCTGATGCTGTTGTATATTTCGATTTAAGATATTCTTTATCATAATACTTATTAATCTTCCTGTTTTCTAGATATGGAGGATTTCCTATTATTACATCAAATTTAATCTTATCTATATTATTCTCCTTTAGATAGTCATAACTATATATATTTAAGTTTATATCAAAACGTTCTTTATTTAATAATTCCATTATTTTTATCATTAACATATATTTACAATACTTAACAGCTACTTCGTCTATATCAGTAGCATACAATATTTTCTCCATTATTTCTTTTACTATATGCTCTTTAGTTAATTTAGTATTTTGAATATACCATTCATATAATACATCAAAAACATATAGTAGAAATGTCCCACAACCACATGATGGCTCTAATATCTTTAATGAACTTAAATCCTTCTTTGTTTTTATATAAGCATTCACACTATTAGCAACCATATATTTAACTATCCATTTCGGAGTATAATATATACTATATTTTTCTTTATTAATATCATTAGAAATAATGAACTCATATGCCGTAGGTATATAATATAAATCATCAAAATATTTTTTAGATAACTTACTTTGTAATATATATATAATTTTCTGAAAATCTTTTGTGTTAATATCATTATTATATAGTTCTTTAAGATAACGATGTGATAATTCATGGTTTTTCCAAATTAATACTATGTATGCATCCATAATTCCACTTTGTATAATTTTTTTATCATACTTATACTTAAATAAATCTAATATTTGGCCTACGGCATCATAAAATAAGTCCATATTTTTCACCTACTTAAGTAAATCTTTGATTTCTATATTCATCAAAATTTTCTTTATTTCTCTTAATTCAACTAGTATTTTATTCATAGTATATTGAATGCTTACTAAAATTATGAAAAATGCAACTACTCCTATAATTTTATAATCCATCAAATCCCTCCTATAAATACATATAAACTTAAGTCTCCTTAATTCTTTTTAATTAAATGCTGTTTTATAATTATTTATTCATATTTAATGATTGTTATATTTATTATACCAAAAATTAAGACCACCATAAGGTGGTCTAGTAAAACTTTACTCATTCTCATCTTTTTCAAGTCTGTTATTATCATTTTCTATATACTCTAATTTTGATATAGATACTTCATATGCTACTCTATTTTCAACTTCTCCATTATCTAATTTCTTTTGATACTCTCTACTTTGTATTCTTCCCCATAGTTTTATATGGTCACCAACTTTTAATTTTTCACAAAATCTTGCATTTCTTCCCCAAGCAATACAAGGAATATAATCTGATTTGTTATAAGGCCTATTCACTGCAATTAATAAATCTGTAATTTCTCTTCCAAAAGGAGTCGTTCTATAAACTGGATTTTTACATATATAACCATCTAAAAATATTTCATTAGGCTTTTTATATAACTGTTCCAATTCTTCTTCACTTGGTGGCACATAAGCATCCCTTGCAAACACAGTTAAAACTAGTTTGTTACTCCCATTGACGTATCTGTTGTACGACCTCAATTGTCCTTCAATTACTAAATCCATACCTGGCTTCACATCCATATTGACTAATAATCTCTCAGAAATAGTAACTGGAAGTACATCAGAATGCTCACTTAATCTTGGAACTTCAATGCAAAAGTTATAAAAGCCTTCACCATACATTTCATGGCTAAACTCCAGTTCATCGACTACCTTTCCAACAATAGTTACACTATTAGTTTGAATTACTTTATCAACCATAATGTCCCCACACTCCCCTTCCTATTCTTATGTTCTTTTTAACCAATCTACAATTATACATATTCATGTACAAGTAATATTATGATGATTTTGTACCAATATTTTTATATTTTTTTACAGTGAAAAGTGACTATGGTTTTATCTTTAGTCTATTTAAATATTTGACATGAACAAAAAAATTCCTGCCATATTAAACAAAATTTTCAATATTTTTTACCAAAAAAATAAAAAAGCTAGCAATTCTAGCTTTTTTATTTATTGTACTATTTCGTTGTATAAAATCTCTCTTCCTTGATCCATACCTTGAGCTCCAAGCAACATAATAATATCATTTTCTCTCACTATATTTAATGCAGCTTTAATTGCTTCTTTTAAAGTATTATACACTTGAAATTCAATATTATTGTTTTTCAACTCATCACGGTAAGCTAAAAACTCATCTTCTTTTACTTCATCTTTATCTTTTACAACATCATTACTTAAAGTCAATATTAGTTTATTAACCCCTAGTATTGAAAACCACGTACTTAATACTTTAGCATTGTCTTTATTTATTTCAGTCCCTCTATTTCCTCTTATGGCATTTACTAAAATTAACTTATTATATTCCATACCTTGAATAGATTCGAAAACTGCCTCATAACTAGACGGATTATGACAAAAATCATCTATTACTAAGTATTTTCCTTCATATATTTTTTCTAACCTTCTATGAACTCCTTTAAATTCCTTTAATGCCTGAATAATTACATCTATATCTATTTCAAAGATTAAAGCAACTGATATAGCTGCTAGAGCATTATATATATTATGTTTACCTAATAAATGTAGTATTGCTTTAAATTCTAATGGCTCAACTGTATTACTTCTAATTGTTGTTAGACCTCTTTGCAGGCACACTGTAAAACTAATTGTATTACCAATCTCTAAACTAGATGCTGTAACTGTAGCTTTATTATTTAACCCATAAGTTAATATCAAAGGTCTAGTATTATCCTGTACTAATTTAACAGCATATTCATCATCTACGTTTAAAACTGCTATTTTATTATTTTCTAAATTATCAAATAACTTTTTCTTTGTTTTAATATAGTCATCAAATGTATGGTGTAAATTCATATGGTCCTTTTCTATATTTGTATGAACTGCTATATCAAATTTTAATCCAGATGTTCTACAAAACTTCAAACCATGGGAGGACACTTCCATTACTACAACCTCTATTCCTTGTTCCAACATGTTGTTAAGAATATCAAATAAAACCTCTGGTTCTGGCGTAGTTAGAGTTGGCGGAATGTATTCTTCATCAATTTTAGTTCCTATCGTACCTATTAATCCTGTCTTATAGCCTGCTTTTTTAAAAATTTTATAGATTAAATGAGTTGTTGTGGTTTTTCCATTGGTTCCAGTAACCCCTATTAACCTCATCTTTTCTGATGGAAAATCGTAAAACTCATTTAAAAGTTCAGATAACTTTTTCCTTGCATGCTCAACTTTTTTTACTGGCACTTTTTTATTTTTAACATCCTTTTCTGTATATATCAAGACTGCTCCTCTATCAATAGCTTCATCTATATAATCATTTCCATCCTTATTTTCTCCTTCAATTGCTACGAATACATAACCTTCTCTTACTTTTTTCGAATTACAAGTAATCCCCAAAATCTCTATACCATCAATTTTCATAGATTTTTTCTCCTCCGCATCCCTAATATATTTTTATGTTTTGTGTTATACCTTTTTTTTATGTATAATAAGTTTTTATATAAAGACTTGTTATTTATTACCATTATAAACTAAATATTTTTAGTAAACAATATGTTTGGGGTGATATTTATGAAAAATAAAATCTCAACAAATGCAAGAAGAGCATTACAAGATTTCAAAGAAGAGCTTGGTTTAGAAATGAAATTAGACTTAATAGATGAAAAAACATCCAAACAAAAAAGAAATGCTCAAGAAGATGCATCATCACATTTAGGTAGGTCATAAAAATAAGACCAGAATCAATCTGGTCTTATTTTGCAAATATATGATTTCCTATCTGTTTAATCTGTGGTCTTGTCCAAATCCAGGCCGAAGTTGATGTTCTAGGATTAAAGTAAAACAATGCTCCTTCACTTGGGTCCCAACCTTTAATAGCTAATTCAGCAGCCCTGTAAGATGTATTATTAGGTTCTAATTTAATTTGACCATCATGCACAGCTGTAAATGCATAAGGCTGATATACTACACCATGTACGGTATTTGGAAACTTTTCACTATTAACTCTATTCAAAATAACCGCACCAACAGCAACTTGTCCTTTAAAAGGTTCTCCTCTTGCTTCTGCATGTATTGTTTTAGCAAGAAGATATTTTTCATAGTTGCTATATCTCTTTCTTCCACTTATATATAATTTCTGACCTGGATATATTATATTACTCCAATAATTATTTTCTTTTTTTATTCTGTAAACAGTTGTACCATTTCTTTGAGCTATTCCCCATAATGAATCACCTTTTTTAACTGTATAAAAATAACCTGATGCATAAACTTTATTTGCAAAAACTGGTAGAAATATCATGGTGCAAACAAGTACTATTACTACTAATAGCCTCGAGTTTATTCTCACAATTATCTACCCCCAATGAAATTAAAAAATATGCTATTTTATTATATATTATGTAAACTAATTTTTCTAGCTTAATTTTAAAGCATTATTTTAATTTTTCTTTACTTTTCTCGATTATATTATGTAAACCTTTGTTGTTCTTAAATTTCTTATGCAAATTAAAAGAGAGTCTTTTAGACTCCCTTAGTTTACCTTCTTCTTTATTTGTTTTCCTGTATGGTCTATATAATAGTTATCTTTATAAATTAATTCTGATATTGGAACTATTTCATATCCCTCTGCTTTGAGTTTTTCTAATACAAGAGGTAAATATTCTGCTACATATTTGGCATTATTATGGAAAAGTACTATCGACCCGTTTTTAACATTTTTAGTAACTCTATCAACTACAGGTTCAACACCTAACTCTTTCCAATCTAAAGAATCTACATCCCACTGTATAACATAATAACCTGCTTCTTTGCATGCGTTTATAACTCTATCATTATAATCGCCAAAGGGTGGTCTGAATAAAACTGTTCGTTGTCCTGTCAATTCTTTTATTTTATTTTCAGTTTCCTTTAGCTCTTCTACAATTTGTTCTTTACTTAACTTTGTCATATGTGGATGATTTGAAGAATGATTCCCTATTTCATGACCACGTTTTTTTATTTCCTTCACCATGTCCGGGTATCTGTCAACCCAAAATCCAACTAAAAAGAAAGTAGTCTTAATATCATACTTATCTAAAATATCTAATATATCATCTGTTTTGTCTGCTCCCCACGCAGCATCAAAACTTATAGCTATCCTTTTTTCTTCTGTATCTACATAATATATCGGTAAACTTTTATCCCTTGAAAAAACCTGTGCAATTTCATACTCTTCAAAGTTTGTGTAAACTATAGAAACAGTTACTAAAATAGCTACTATTAAAACTTTTAATATTATGTCCCTACTAAAAAAATATATTTTCAAGATATTCCCTCCTAAATAATTTTTTTAATAATACATATATATTAATAATCCTTAAATTTTAGTAATCAAATAGGTATTATATAACAAAATATCGTCGTTAGGAGGAAATATTTTGTCAAAACTCTCAATTAACTCCTATTTATTAACTACTGTAATGTTTGCTTTTGGAATATCTCTTTTTCTTATTGGAGTCTATATAATGTCTTCAAGTTTTAAAAATATAGCCTCTAACAAACTAAGACAACACATAAACAAGATAACATCTAATAGAGCATTTGCAGTTATCATAGGTATAATTATAACTAGTCTTCTTCAAAGTAGTAGTGCAACTACTATTATAATAATATCTTTAGTACATGGTAAACTAATTAATATATATAATGCAGCTCCTATTATAATGGGAGCAAATATTGGAACTACTATTACTGGACAACTTATTTCATACAAAAACGATAGTATGGTCCCCTATTTATTAATAATTGGATTTCTACTGTTTATATCTCCTAGAAAAACCTCCAAAGTTTTAGGTAAAGTGTTAATGGGATTAGGCTTAATTTTTTGTGGAATTGAAATTCTATCTTATTCAATGTCACCTTTAAAGTCAGTAGATACATTTTTATTACTTATTAATAAAATTAACAAAAATAAATTATTAGGAGTATTAACAGGTGTTGTTACCACTTCTATAATTCAGAGTAGCAGTACAGGAGTTGCCATTCTACAATTAATGGCTTCTAAAGCTATTTTACCTGTACCAACTGCTATTAATATAATGCTTGGTCAAAATATTGGTACTTGTACTACAACTTTAGTTGGTAGTCTAGCTACAAATCGTATTGGAAAACAAACTGCTATAATACACCTTATATTTAATCTTTTAGGAGTAGTAATTTTCTTTTATTTTACAGATTATCTTTTTTATATCGTATATAAATTATCTCCTGCAGATGCAGCTAAGCAAATAGCTAATGCACACACTATTTTTAACACTGTAACTACTATTATTTTATTACCTTTTTCATCTTTAATAGTTAAAATTTCAAAGTTTATAGTAAAAGAATAAAAAGCAGCCAAGCTGCTTTTTATTAACCTGTTAATATATATACAATTCTTTTTCATCTACTTTTTCATTATCTATTCTATCTTCAAATTTTTTTGGAACAGTAATTATATTAGCATTTCCATCACTTATAAACCTTTCCTCAGGATTGTTATCAAAATACTCTAACCAATCATATAATCCTAATCCTTGAACATTCATTTCGCTAGCTCTAACCCTAGGTAATGACGCCGGATTAAATCTTTTATCTATAGGCGAATATGCCGGATTGCTACCAACATTTAATATAGCAATATTTTCATATCTTTTTCCTTTATATTGACCTTTTTCTAAATACTTATAATATTCTTTTCTTGGCCTACTTCCATAGGGCAATGCTAAAGTATTTATTTTATAATCCTTTACTATATTTTCCAAGTAAATTGCATTTTTACCAATAGCTTCTTGGATTTCAGTAGGACCTAATTTAGTAAGATTTTCATGTCCATATGTATGATTCCCTATATGAAATCCGTTATCTATTAAATAATTAAGTTTATATTCTAATAACTTAGACTGTCTAAATGGGTTTGTACCATTTAGAAAAAAAGTAGCTGTAGCTGAAAAATCAGGATATTGTTTATTAAACTGCTCCATAATTCCAACTGCACAATTAGGGTCAATTGTCTTTTCTCCATCCTTACTTATGATATTAAAATTATTTCTATTTCCATCATCAAATGTGATTACAACAGGTGTACAACCAGCCTCAACATCTATATTGTTATTCACAAAATCTTTTAAACTAATAGCTCTATATCCTTTTTCGTAAAGAGTTTTTAAATCCTTTCTAAAATTTTCTGGAGTCCTAACCCAATCTGACTCCTTACTTCCTATGTTATGATACATCAATATCATTATTTTTCCTGCTTCATTTGGTTTTACAGATAAATCTATAGTACTTTTTAAATCCTTTTCTTCTTTTTCTTTATTCTGTTCTTTACTTTGTTCATTTTCTACTTTATCATGATTTTTTAAATCATTATCTTTTTCATGGTTGTTTTCTGTTTCGATGGCTTGTCCATCTTCTAAATTAGTTTTTTCATTTGTTACCTCAGTATAACTATTGCAACCTGTTAAAAATATAAATACCAAAAACACTACTAAAAATCTTTTTACATTTTGTATCATATATTTTTCATCCTTTCATTTTATTATACTTTAATTATATTTTAATTTTTTACAAAAATCTATTATACAAATATACTAATTTTTCACAGTATCCTAGATTTAGTATATGGAAATAATAAATTATGTAATCAGATGATAATATCTGTTTATATTTAAAGGAGTGTGTATTTTGTCTATAAGAAAAAGTAGATTTACAAATGTTAAAGGTAAGCAGGTTGAATACTCCGCTATAAACATAACTAATGATGAACGCCATTATCACCGAGAAGCAAAATCTCAAAAGACTCAATTAAACAGTGTGCATAAGCATGGTACTAGAGGAGATGTAAAAGTCCCTATTAAAGATAAATTAACTTAGTTTCATTATCCTGGAGAAAATCATATCTCCAGGATTTTTAAAAATTTCCTTAAATATTAATTATATGCTTAAACAGTATTATTTATTCATATTTTATTTTATTGCTAACATATTTGTTTTAAATATAGGTTATATTAATAATACAGTATCAAACATAGATGCTGTTTATAATATCTATTTGGGAGGGTATACAATGGCTAGAAGAGGTAATAGAATAATTGTTCCTGAAGCTAGGCAAGCTCTTAACCAAATGAAAATAGAAATCGCCAATGAATTAGGATTATCTAACTATGAAAATATAGATAAAGGAAACTTAAGTTCTAGACAAAACGGTTATGTAGGTGGATATATGACTAAAAGGCTTGTTGAGCAAGCTGAAAGACAAATGTCAGGAAAATAATATAAAATATTTAAAAAAGGAGAAGTGATATTTTTATCACTTCTCCTTTTTTATATGGTATAATCTAATATAGGTAATAAAAAAGAAGGTGGTAAAATGTTTACAGATAATCCTAAAGAATTAGCACAACACAAATTACTACTTTTATATATTCTCGACAGAATTGATATACCAATGACTAATTCAGATATTACTCAACTTGTCTTAGAGAATAATTATATGAACTATTTTATGGTACAACAATTTCTTAGTGAGTTAGTAGCTTCAAAATTTCTTGAATTTACAACAAAGGATGGAAATGAATATTATCACTTATCAAAAGCAGGTAGTGAAACTCTTAACTTTTTCATTGATAGAATACCTAAAGAAGTAAAAGAAAAAATTGATACAATGACCGAAAAGAAAAAAGAAGAAATGATAAAAGAAACTCAAATAATCGGAAATTACTACAAAAAAAATGATGCTGAATACATTGTTAACTTAAAAGTAATTGAAAATGATATTACTTTGTTTAATCTGTCTTTAAACGTAGTATCAAATAAACAAGCCAAAATGATATGCAAAAAATGGAAAGAAAATCCTCAAGACATTTACAAAAAAATATTAGATTTACTTACTAATAATTAAAGAGGGACTTCAGTCCCTCTTCTGGTTTATACAATCAACATTCCTGCCGGTTCTATGCCTACCTTAATATTTTTTACTATTTCTTCTTTAGTTATATCAAATACTGTTAAGTAATTATTATATGCATTAGTTATATAAATTAAATCTCTACCATCCCATAACATAACATTAGGCATTCCTCCTAAGAAATACTTACCAATCACTCTATTATCATTTATATTAATTTTATATAAATATCCATCTTCTGCGTTAGTTGCATATAATACTTTTCCATTCGTCATAACTATCATATCTACAACTATTCCTTCTATATTTAATTTGTTGATAAGCTTATATGATTCTTTATTTAAGATAGTTATGCTACTTTTTGATATTCCATTAATTCTAGATGATAAAATATATAATTTATGTTGCTTAATTATAATATGAAGAGGATTACTACTTAATCTAATCTCTTTTTCTTGAAAGTCATCTAATAAAATTACATGTAAACTATCTCCTTCATTATTAGTTATATATAGCTTATTATCCTCCTTATCTAACTTTATATCGTGTGGTTTGTCACTTACTGGAATATTAGCTACTAAGTTAAATTTATTTTTATCTATAATTGATACAGAATTTGAATCACTATTAGTAACAAATATTAAGTCTTCATTTATTTCCACATGGCTAGGACATGTACCTACATAAACTATGTCTTCAATCTCTTTATTTTCAATGTTTACTTTAAATAAGCTATTATGATAAGAGTTTACTGAATAAACTATATTACACTCATCTGATACTATACAATGGGGTCCTATACGTGTACCATTTATATATAAATTTTTATTTTTAAAATTTCTTGCCATAGGTCCTAGTGAAATTGTATCTATAACAGATAAACTCTTTATATCTAAAATAGATAAAGAGTCATCCCCCATATTTGCTACTATTAACCTCCCCTTACAAGTACACATCTATATCACCTCTAAGTGCTATTACCTATAATCTAGTTTATGCAGCATTTCTTGTAAGGTGAGTATTCAAAGAAATTTATTAAACAAATATTCTATTAATAAAACTTGCTCTATCTATTTTTAATCCTCTATTCTTTATTTCTCTAATCATTTCATTTAGCTCCATAGCTACTTCCCAATATTCTATATATTTATTATCATTAGATAATTGTCTAAGATTTAATATCTTTTGATACGCAATATTTAAAAGTTCATCATCACTTAACCCTTTATAGGGGGTAAAATCGATTATAGACATAAAAATCCTCCCTATGAATATATATTATTAGTTTATTCAATAAGGAGAAAATAATAACTATTTATTTTTTATATATTTTCTTACATCACCTATTAAATACAGTGAACCTGAAAATACAATCAAATCTTTTTTGTCTGCCATATCAAATGCTCTATCTATTGCACTTTCTAATTTATTCTTTATAATTATATTCTCATTGTATTCTCTTACACTTTCAGCTAATTCTTCTGCTTTTAGTGTTCTAGGACTATTTGCTTCAGTTACAATAACTTGGTCAGCCAATGGAGCTAAGTTTTGTATAATATATTCTACTTCTTTATCTCTCAAAATTCCCATACCTAAAATTAATCTATCATATTTAAATAATTCTGTAATAGCCTTTTTTAAACTCTCAGAACCTTGACGATTATGAGCTCCATCTATGACAAAGGTAGGATTTTGCATTAATACTTCTAATCTACCTTTCCATTTAGTATTTTCTAATCCTTTTATAATTGAATTATATGATATATTAACTAACCCCTTTTCTTTAAGCTCTAAAATTGTAATCAGAGCAACAATCGCATTATTTATTTGATGTCTTCCTAAAAGTCTTATATTCAAACGCTTAAAGTTATTGTTTCTATATTTAAAGCTAAACTCACTTCCTGTTGAGCTTATATTTTCAATCCTAGCATTATTGATTGGTGCTATGATAATTTCTGAACTTTTTTCTTTAGCAACTTTCTTTATAACCTCTATAGCTTCATTTTCCTGAGGATGGCAAATTACAATACTATTGTCTTTAATAATACCTGCCTTTTCATATGCAATTTTACCTAAAGTATCTCCAAGTATATGCATATGGTCTAATGAAATAGGAGTAATCACTGAAGCTAAAGGAGTATCTATTATATTAGTGGAATCATATCTACCTCCAAGACCAACCTCTAATACTACATAATCTACTTTCTGTTTTTTATAATACATAAAAGCTATAGCAGTAACTATTTCAAATTCTGTAGGATGATTATATCCTTTTCGTAACATTGCTTTTACTTTATCTTTAACCATCTCCGTTATTTCAGCAAGTTCTTCTTCCTTTATATATTCCCCGTTAATTCTTATCCTTTCTGTGAACTTTTCTAAATAAGGAGAAGTAAATAAACCTACCTTAAAATTTCCTTCTTTAAGAATACTAGCAATAAAAGATGAAGTAGAACCTTTTCCATTTGTCCCTGCTATATGTATAATTTTTAATTCTTTATGAGGATTGCCTAACAACTCTAGTAATTTTCTTATATTTTCTAGCCCTAATTTACTTCCAAATTTTCTAGTACTGTGAATATATTCAAGTGCTTCATTATACTTCATATTCTCACTCCTGATACTTAGTATATTCTATATTTTATAATTACTAATTAAATAAAACAAGAAAAACTTAAAGATAGCAGCTATAAAGCTGCCATCCCAAAATGTTCTACCTCTTAATTTATTTTATTCATTCACATCTATATACTATTTAATAAACAAATATGGAGCATAAATATAATTTGCAAATACATAACTAAAAGCCCAAAATACTAAATACATACGAGATAATGAAGCATCATTGTATTCATTCTTATATATTTTCATAACTAAATATCCTAGTATAGTCATAATAATAGGAATAATGACTTTTAGTCCTGTATATTTGAGTAACTCTGGAAAATAAATTATCTTATCATATGTATAAAATGAATTCACGTACAATATCTGACATATAAAGTTCAGAACTATACCTGGTATAATAGCCACTTTAGGTTTTTCTTCAAAATAGCTAGAGAAAAAGAATATTATTCCCAACCATATTAGCACTGGTAGTGAATTTAATAATTGAGATGCTCCTAATAACAAGAATAGATATGAAAATACAGGTATTTCTCTATAAATTGCTATTTTCAAATCCTTTAACTCAAATTTATTTAATATATCAAACGCCATTTTATTATTGGTTGCACCTTTAATCATTGAACCTTTCCCAAACCCATTTGGTTCAAGCCAAAAAATATGTTTTATACTCCCATTATCAATTAAAGATAACTGGTGTGACCATGAATTTGTATTTGTCATAAGTTCTATATTTTTTATTTCATTCCCATTTAAAGTCATTTTTATTCCATTTGAATTAACATTATATATATCTAAATCAGTATTTGCAGTAGTAAAAACTTTTAAGTTCTCGGTATGTGAATTAGCTAATATCGGTACACTAGTAAAAACTTTGTCTGTATATCTTTTATAAGCTTTAATCTCCATTCTTTCAAGCTGAGTATTATTGTTTCTATTATAACCGTCAATAATGTATTTATATGTCCTTTCTCCTTGAACTTGCATTATCGTAAAAGAATAAACAAAATCTTTGTCAACACCTAATATTATATCCTCTATATCTACCTGTGTATTTGTAGATATAGAACCTATTCGCTGTATACCTATTATTCTTTCATTAGAATATTCAGCTATATTAACCTGTTTTTTAAAGCTATCTTTTCTTTCCTCATTAACTATTTGTAAATATAATTTATCATTATGCCTTATTAAATTTGTCATTTGAACATTCTTAATATCTTTAGGAGTATCAATTTTTTGTTTATGATTATTTTTTATTTTATAAACTTCTACTTCTTCATCTAAATTTATTAATGCAATATAATAAACATTGTCCTTATTAACCACACTAAACCCTTTTACACCTTCAAATATTTTTCTACTATTAATAATACTCTTAAATTCTTCGTCAAACTCTGAAATGTATAAATTGTTATTACTATAATTTCTCCAAAAAATATATTTGTTTTTGAAAACAAAATCATTCTTTTTAACTTTATTAAAATTAAACATCTCAAAACCAACTTCATATGTATCAATAACATTCAACTTTTCATCTACTTTAGTAACTCCTAATACTTTCTTACCATCCTTAACTGGGTACACTAATATTCCAATATCTTTAGTTATAAACTGTGCAGAAACTGGTCTATTAAAAGTAGTAACGCTTAAATCAACACCTTTACTCCAACTTTCAGATGGTTGTTTTAATATTATCTGAATATTGAATAATACATGTAATATGAATATTATAGCTAAAGTTATTATAAAAAATGATATAGTCTTCTTAAGGCTTTTTTTATTATCATTTCCCATTTTTATTCCCCCCTTATAGATATATTAGCACTTTTCTGAATGTTTTGATATTATATGCCTGATATTTTTTATTAAATTTTGTTAATAAAAAAGTCTTCCATTAAAATGGAAGATTCTCTAGGTTGACTTTTTTGAAACACATAACGGAAATTATATTTTATCCGCAAATTTAATTTGATTATAATTTCCTATGTGTTATAAAAAAGGGCCTGTGCTTAGGCCCTATTCCTTATCTGTTTTTTAAATTATTCAATCTTTCTAATACTTTATCCATCATCTGCTGATACTTAACCTTTTTCTCTCTTTCTGCATTAACAACATGCTCAGGAGCTTTATTTACAAATCCTTCATTTGATAGCTTTTTATTTACTCTATCTAATTCTTTATCTAATCTTTCCTTCTCTTTCTCTAATCTTTCAATTTCTTTTTTTATATCTACTAATTCTTCTAATGGTAAGAATATCTGACAGCTTTCTACTACTGCAGACATAGCGTCTTCACCAATATTGTCTTTGTTTTCTTTAACCTCTATTTGTGAAGCAGATGCTAGATTTACAAAGAATTCTTCTCCTTTTAATAGAGTATCTTTTATTTCTTCATTAGTTGTTACAAAAATCACTTTTGCCTTCTTAGAAGGTACTACATTCATTTCTGCTCTGATGTTTCTTATGCTCTTAATAGCCTCCATTACAAAACTAATTCTTCTTACTGAATCTTCATAGTTGTTTTCTTCTTTATGCTTTGGCCATTCTGAAACTATTAAACTCTTTTCAGTTCCAGGAAGATGATTCCATATTTCTTCAGTTATAAACGGCATAAATGGATGAAGTAGTTTTAATATATCTTTTAATACTGTTAATAATACATATCTAGCTGTATTCTTTTCATTTTCGTCTTCTCCATATAGCCTTGTTTTTACCATCTCGATGTACCAGTCACAGTATTCATTCCACGTAAAGTCATATATTTTTTGAGCTGTCATACCTAATTCGTATTTTCTTAAATTTTCAGTTACTTCTTTAACTACGTCGTTTATTCTTGAAATAATCCATTTATCTTCTTCTCTTAATAACTCTTTAGCTTCTTCTTCACTAATTATTTCGTCTCCTAGATTCATAATAACAAATCTTGTTGCATTCCATAACTTATTAGCAAAGTTTCTACTTGCCTCTACCCTTTCCATATGGAATCTCATATCATTACCTGGTGTATTTCCTGTAACTAACGTAAATCTTAATGCGTCTGAGCCATATTTATCTATTATTTCAAGTGGGTCTATTCCATTGCCAAGTGACTTACTCATTTTTCTACCTTGCGCATCCCTAACTAGTCCATTTATTACTACATCATTAAATGGTACTTCTCCCATGTGTTCTAATCCTGAAAATACCATTCTTATAACCCAGAAGAATATAATATCATATCCTGTAACTAATACATCTGTAGGATAGAAGTATTTAAGTTCTTCTGTCTCTTCTGGCCAACCTAATGTAGAAAATGGCCACAATGCAGATGAGAACCAAGTATCCAATGTATCTGGGTCCTGCTTAATATTTGTGCTTTCACAGTTACTACATTTTTCAGGAGTTTCTCTTGACACTATAACTTCATCACAATCTTGACAATAGTAAACTGGTAATCTATGTCCCCACCATAATTGTCTTGATATACACCAGTCTCTTATGTTTTCTAGCCAGTGCATATAAATTTTCCCGAATCTTTCTGGCACAAATTTAACTTTTCCCTCTTTATATGCTTTCATAGCTGGTTCAGCTAATGTTTTCATTGATACGAACCATTGCTTAGATATAATAGGCTCTACAACTGTCTTACATCTCTCACAATGTCCAACATTATGAGTATGGTCTTCTATTTTAACTAAATAACCTTGTTCATCTAAATCATTAACAATTTGTTTTCTAGCTTCATATCTATCTAATCCTTGATACTTACCACCATGCTCATTTATTGATGCGTCATCATTCATAACTTTTAATTGCCCTAAATTATGTCTTGCTCCTACTTCAAAGTCATTTGGGTCATGGGATGGAGTTATCTTTACTGCTCCTGTACCAAATTCCATCTCAACATATTCATCTGCAATTATAGGTATTTCTCTATTAACTAATGGTAATACAACTTTTTTACCTATTAAATGTTTATATCTTTCATCCTCTGGATGTACTGCTACAGCAAGGTCTCCAAGCATAGTTTCAGGTCTAGTAGTTGCTATTACTATATATTCGTCACTATCTTTAACTGGATATTTTATATGCCATAACTTACCCTGCTTCTCTTCGTGCTCAACCTCAGCATCCGATAGAGCTGTTCCGCAACTAGGACACCAGTTTATAATTCTATCTCCTCTGTAAATTAACCCTTTTTCATATAATCTGATGAAAACTTCTTCAACAGCTTTACTTAACCCTTTGTCTAAAGTAAATCTTTCTTTTGTCCAGTCACAAGAAACGCCTAGTTTTTTAAGCTGGTTTCTTATATTCCCACCATACTCTTCTGTCCAAGCCCAGGCTTCTTCTAGGAATTTTTCTCTCCCTAATTCTTTTTTACTCTTGCCTTCAGACTCTATTTTAGCCACAACCTTAGCCTCTGTTGAAATACTCGCATGGTCAGTTCCTGGAAGCCATAGAGTCTCATAACCTTCCATTCTCTTCCATCTAATTAGGGTATCCTGTATTGTATTATTAAGGGCATGACCCATATGAAGTTTACCTGTTACATTTGGTGGTGGCATCATTATAGTAAAAGGTTCTTTCTCTTCATTTGGTTCTGCTTTAAAATATCCATTTTCATTCCAATATTTATATATTCTCTCTTCAAATTCCTTAGGATTATACTTTTTAGCTAAGTTTTTTCCCACTACTTATCCCTCCTATCAATTTTTGTTTGTAACTTAATAACTATTTACCATAAAACATTAATATTGCTCCTATTACAGCCATTAATAAACCTATGGATTTAACTACTAACAATGATTTAAGTGAATTAATCTTTCCTTTTCTATACTGTATATCTGAACCAAACACTATAAACCCACTTAAAACAAACATAAACGCCCCTATGTTAAACATATACCTCAGCCTCCCAATAAAAAAAACCCTTCATCCAGTTAAGGACGAAGGGTATTATTCGCGGTACCACCTTATTTCTATATTCTGCTTTCAAGCAAAATATAGCACTCTTTAGATAACGGATACAACCGTTCAAGCCTACTTTATTTCAGCTTGACAGCTCCAGAGCTACCTTCAATAAACAGAGCCTTGTGAAATCTTTCAGCCGAGGATTCCACTCTCTTTAAAGGATGTTTATCTACTCCTCTCCTTCACAGCTTTTATTATATACAATTTACTTTATATTATATACAATAGACTTTATTTGTCAACATTTTTATTTTCACAGCTATTTTCATTTATTTCTTTAAATCCTATTAAATAATTTATAAATGCTATCACAGTTGTTGTAACTGCTAATAAAACAAAGAAATAATTAATTATTGGACTTATATCTATAGCTATTACTAATATCGCTACATAGAAAAATACTGTTGCTGCTTTTCCATATCTATTCGAAGGAATTACTGTACGGTCTACAAAATAGTATAAAAATAGTGCCCCAGCTATCATAAGTAGCTCTTTAACTCCTACAACTAAAATCACCCAAACAGGTAAATATCCTTTATCCGTAAAGCAAATTAAAACAGTAAGCTGCATGAGTTTGTCAGCTAAAGGGTCTAAAGCTATACCCCACTTAGTCACCATGTTATAAGTCCTTGCTATATAACCATCTAAAACATCAGTTATACCAGCTAGTATAAAAACAAAAGTAGCAATTAAAACATTATTTTCAATGGAAGGTGTATAAAATACATATATAAACGTTGGTACTAAGAAAAATCTAATGGTTGTCAATATATTTGGTATATTCATAATGCACCTCTTCAGTATTTATTGACTATGGTTTTAACTTGCTAAAACTTGTCATATTATCTATTATAATTTTTCTTTATCATTCGTCAAGTTTTATTTATACTTTATTATAGACTTCTACAGTAAAATAATTTTTCCTTCCTATTTATGATAATTTACTTGGAATTATTACTTAATTACCTTTAAACTATATCTTCTCTCTAAATACTCTACTAACCTCTTTACAATATGAATATACTCTTTACTTTTTACATCCCATCGTCTTTGATAATTAGCATATATATACCTTTTTGTATATATCTCATCTTTATTTAATCTATATTCTTTTGTTACTTCTTCATATATGCACAACCGTACTATCCTTCCTTTTCCTTTTTCTAAAGTTTTAGGATTAATACCATAGTCAACATCTTTTTTATGTACAAGAGCAAACCATCTATAAGGACCTATTTTCCCCTTAATAAAACCATATCTAGTTTTATTATTATCAACTTTTATATTTAACTCCATTCTAAAACCTCCCTGATATTTCTATATCTTATGCTATAAACTCCTTCTATATTCAACTTTGATTAAATATAGATACTAACCAATTTTTGTAACCATAATTCATTTGTTGAATATAATGTCTATATAGCTAATTTAATTTTTAGGGAGGAATTAAAGTGAAAAAATTTAAATTTATTTCTTTCATCGTTGTACTTATTTTTATGACATCTACGCTTCTAATTGGCTGCCAAAAGGATAAATTAACTACTGTAAGATTAGTTGAAGTAACTCACTCGGTATTCTATGCTCCACAATATGTAGCCATGACAAAGGGCTTCTTTGAAGAAGAAGGAATAAAAATTGAACTATCTAATGGAAAAGGTGCAGATAAATCAATGACTGCACTACTAAGTGGTCAAGCGGATATCGGTTTCATGGGTCCTGAAGCATCAATTTATGTTTATAATCAAGGTAGAAAAGATTATGCAATAAACTTTGCTCAATTAACTCAAAAGGATGGTTCTTTCTTAGTAGGAAGAGAAAAGGATCCTGACTTTACCTTTGATAAATTAAAAGGTAAAACTATTATTGGTGGACGTAAAGGCGGTATGCCTGAAATGACTTTAGAATATGTTCTAAAAAAACACGATTTAATGCCTGGTAAAGATGTAAATGTAAGGACTGACATACAATTTGCAGTAATGGCAGGAGCTTTTACTGGTGGAGAAGGAGATTATACAACACTATTTGAACCAACTGCTTCATTACTTGAAAAGGAAGGTAAAGGATATATAGTAGCTTCAATAGGTAAAGAAGGAGGATATATCCCTTATACTTGTTACAGTGCTACAAAGAGCTATATTGAAGAAAATCCAGACATAATACAAGGATTTACTAATGCTATTTACAAAGGTATGTTATGGGTACAAAACCACTCAAGTGAAGAAGTTGCTGAAGCTATACAACCACATTTCCCAGATGCAGATAAAGATATTCTTATTACTGTGGTAAACAGATATAAAGAACAAGATACTTGGAAGCCGGACCCTGTACTAACTGAAGAAGGATTAAATCACTTGATGGAAATAATGGAATTAGCAGGTGAGCTTGATGAAAGAGCACCTTATGAAAAAATAGTTACAACTGAATTTGCTGAAAAAGCTATGAATACTACAAAATAAATAAAAGGTCGCTACATATGTAGCGACCTTTTATTTATTTAAATTTTTTCTGTATAAACCCAACTTTTCTATATACTTTTCTTAAAGTTTTCCAAGCTGCTCTTTCTGCTTTATTAGCACCTTCCATATAAACCTTTTCTAAATAATCTTTATTTTTCATTAAGTCTTCTACTTTTTCCCTTATTGGTCTTAATTCTTCTACTATTATCTCTGCTAAATCTTTTTTGAATTTAGCATATCCTTCTCCTTCGTATCTCTGTTCAATTTCTTCCATACTTTCTCCTGTAATCTTTGAATATATATTTAATAAATTCTTTATTCCTGGTTGTTCATCACAATATTTAATTCTATTTAATGAATCAGTAACCGCTCTTTTAACCTTTCTTCTTATGGCATCTGGAGTATCTGTAAGTAATATATAGCTATTTTCGTTTTCATCTGATTTTGACATCTTACTAGTTGGGTCTTGTAAGCTCATTATCCTCGCTCCAACTTTTGCTATATATGGCTCTGGTACTTTAAAGGTCTCACTATATCTATTATTGAATCTTTCTGCTAAATCTCTAGCTAATTCTAAATGTTGTTTTTGGTCTTCTCCTACTGGAACAAGGTCTGTTTGATATAGCAATATGTCTGCTGCCATTAAAACCGGATAAGTAAATAAACCTGCATTAAGGTTAGCTTCATTCTTTTTTGACTTTTCCTTAAACTGAGTCATCCTATTTAATTGTCCCATATACGTCATACAATTTAGTATCCAAGCTAATTCTGCATGAGCACTTACATGGGATTGAATAAACATAGTGTTCTTTTCAAGGTCAAGACCACATGCTATATATTGAGCTAATAATTCTAATGAATTTCTTCTCAAATCTTTAGGTACTTGTGGAACTGTAATTGCATGAAGGTCAACTATGCAATAATAACAATCATAATCATCTTGTAATGATACCCAGTTTTTTATAGCTCCAAGATAGTTTCCTATAGTAACTTTTCCTGAAGGCTGCACTCCACTAAATATTACTTTTTTATCTCCCATTTTAATACCTCCTTCTACAGTTTTAAATGCAGCTAAAGCTGCCTTTTTGGTTATTTGCTTTTCACTATTAGCTTACAAATTAAAAAACCTTTCATCCCTAAAATTAGAGACGAAAGGTTATTCTTCCGTGGTACCACTCTACTTGGTCAAATGACCCACTCTAATCCAATAACGGTGGATAACCGATAAGCCCTACTAAAGTTTCAGACTTACGCTCATGAGTCCATTCAGTATACCTCTACACACCGGGCTCACACCATCCCCGACTCGCTTTAGAGAGATAGTACACTTACTATTCTCAATCATAGCTTTATAATATTATATTACCTTAAAACCTTAAATTTATTATAATTTTATACTAACAATTGCCTACTGTCAAACTATATTTTCCATTTTCATTCTAATGATTAGTCTTCGTTTGAACTTGCTTTATACCTAATTCATTTAATTCTTTTTCATTAATTTGCTTTATTTTCTCTCCCTGTATACTTTCTAAAATTCGAACCATTTTATCTGTATCAATATTACTTACCATTACTACTTCGAAATCTTTAGTAACCCACTTAACTAAGTTACTTTCCCCTATATATACTTTAAACACATTTATTGCATCTTTATTTATTTCTACCCATCCGGTACCTAATTGTCCATGTTCAGCATCTTTAACATAATAATCGGTTTTTGGTTCAATAGTAACATACACATCTAAATATTCTTCACTACTTGCTTCAGTAAACTTCAATAAATAATCATAAATAATATTGTCTTCTAATCTTACTGTACTTATTAATTGTAATTCTTGTGATACTTGGTTAATTAACTTTTCAGTTCCTTTCCATGATTCTTTCACTTCACTTATATCTACTTTTTCATTTAGTTGTACTACATTTTTATTATCCCCTATTTGATAATTGAAAGCTGTGTCTTCTATTTCAGGATTTATTTCTAAACTTATAAACTGATTGATTAGTTTTCTATCTTCTGGTAAGTTTAATTCCTTCTTTAATGGTAATTTTGTCTTCTTATCTACCCATATTTTATTATATATATCACTATCTGCAAATCTATACTTAAATATATCTGCTTCTCTTCCTAAAATAGTTTCACTTCCTATTTTTATCACTTCTTCAGCTTGAGTTAATTCTTGTATCTGCTTACCTATATGATAGCGCCACAATTCTTTCTTTGGATTGCTATAATCTACTGTTACATTATTTCCTTCAACAGTGTATAGTTTTTCTCCGTCACTTATCATTGTTCGTTTATAACCATCATATTCATGAACTGCAACGTATTTATTAGGCTTTTTATATCTAACATCTATGGTTTCAATATAATCTATCGCTCCATTATTTAATGAGCGTATTTCAATAGTTCCTGAATAACTTATTAACTCTTCATAAGCCTCTACCATTGCATATACAATATTATTTGAACCAAAAAATTCTGTTTCGTTATTATTTTCTAGATTGTTAATAAAAGGTACTCTAAAAAGACTTCCCGCTGTAATTACTAAAGCTAACACAGCAGCTATTGCTGTTAATCTTATTAATGAAAATTTCTTTTTATTCTTTACTCTTTTTTCATTATTATCTTTCTTTAATCTTTTCACGGCTCTTATAGTTTCAAATAAATCTTCTAGCTCCTCAATCTCTTTATCATTTAATTCTTTATATGCCCTTGGTTTCATTTCTTTGGTTAAATCATCTATGAATGAGTTAATTATCTCTTCTTTTTGAAGATTTTTATTATCCTTATTCATTAAAATAACCTCCTTCTACTAATCTATTTTTTAGCTTTTTAAGTGCTCTATATTGCATACTTTTAATTGTTCCAATTGGCTTATCTAACATATCTGCCACTTCATCAATTTTATATCCCTCTATAATTCTAAGTTTAAGTATTTTCCTTTCTGTTTCAGAAAGCTGCTCTAAAGCCTTTTCTACTAAAATATTGTCTTCTATACTTTCTTTTTTAGCACTTGGCTCTAACCCATTTTCTTTTAATTCTTCAAGCATTATTACATTGGGTTGTCTTTTTCTCTTTCGCCATGTGTCATATACTGTATTACGTGCTGACGTATACAGATAGGCTTTAATTTTATTTTCACTTATATTATTTTTCTCTATTTGCTTATATACCTTTTGGAACACATCTTGGGTAAGTTCTTCAGCTTCTTGCTTATTCTGTACCTTATAGTATATAAACTTATAGATTTGTGGCCACAATTCCTTATAGGTCTGAGTAAAATCAAACCTAAGTCTTGAAACATGTTTCATTTTTTTCACCCCAGTTTTATTTGTTCTATAATAGTAAACGTTACAGTTGTATTTTCGTTTCAAAGTTAACTCGGTAAATTTTTACATGTGTATATTTATTTTACTTTCTTTTAGTATTTCCTTCTGTTGATTATAGATAAAAAAGCGAGCATAGCTCGCTCCGCTAGGGGAACCTAGTTCCCCTTCGGCGGATGTTTAACATCCTGAACACCCCTCTTAAAACGGCAGGGGACCCTGTCCCCTACAACCCCTATTTTTTATTCTCTTACAAAATTTTCTGTACTGCTTAGATGCAGTATTTATCCATGTTCCAGCAATTCAATGAGTTATACTTTCCTATAGAATAAAAAAGTAGCCATTTAAGGCTACTTTTTAGTCCCCACTTAGGATATCATCTATTAAACTACCACCTATTCCTCCTAATCCTTTTTTCTCACCTACTTGCCTAAAATTTGCTGAAGATAAAATTCTGTCTGCTAGTCTTGATAACGGTAAGCTTTGTAAGTACACAGTTCCTGGGCCAGTTAAATTTGCTAGAAATAATCCTTCTCCTCCAAATAAAGCATTCTTAAATCCTCCAACAAATTGTATATCATAATTCACTGTATTAGAAAATCCAACTATACATCCTGTATCTACTTTTATTGTCTCATATGGAGAAAGTTCCCTTTTTATAATTGTACCACCAGCATGAACAAATGCCATACCATTACCTTCTAATCTTTGAAGAATAAAACCTTCTCCTCCAAAGAAACCTGCTCCTAATTTTCTAGTAAATGCTACTTCTATTTCCACTCCCCTTGCTGCACATAAAAAGGCATCCTTTTGACACGTAAAACTTCCTCCAAATTTGTCTAGTTCTATTGGTATGATTTTTCCTGGATAAGGGGCACCAAAAGCTACATGTCCTTTACCTCTACCATTATACATAAAAGTAGTAATAAAAAAACTTTCACCTGTAATCATTCTTTTAAATCCTTTAAATAAACCTCCACCAGTAGAAGTTTGCATGACTATTTCATCATCCATATACATCATTGTACCTGCTTCTGCTCTTACACCTTCACCTGGGTCTAGCTCAATTTCTACTATTTGCATGTCATCTCCATGAATTTTGTAATCAATTATATCTGCCATATACAAACGCCACCTTTCAAAATTTATTTTTAGGTCTAATTATCATACTAAAATAATGTATATAATTTCATATTTAAACGTTAAATAAAACCTACTACCTTTATGTATATTCTATAATATCCATTCAAATACCTTTAAATTCAATGTAAAATATTTGTTATTAAAAATGGCACACTATCTAGTGTGCCATAAACTTAACTATTCTATTATTCCCTCTGATTTTAACCATTCTAAAGCTACTTTTTTAGCATCTTTTTTCTCAATATCTACTTGTGCATTTAATTGTCTCATTACTTCATCATTTAATTTCCCCGCTAAAGAATTAATTGCATCTTCTAATTGAGGATACTTTTCTAATGTATCTTTTCTAATAATTGGAGCTGCATAGTATGGTGGAAAATAGTTTTTATTATCCTTTAAAGTCACTAACTTAAATGCAGCTATTCTACCATCCGTAGCAAAAGCAGTATTAACATCTACTTTATCATCTTTTACAGCCCTATATGTTAATCCAGGGTCCATTCCCTTCACATCTTTAAAATTCATATCATATGCTTTTTTCAAGCCTTTATATCCGTCAACTCTTTCAAGAAACTCTTGAGTACCTGCTAACACTAAATTAGGTGCATGCTTCTTTAAATCAGAAAAAGTTTGTATACCTAACTCTTCTACCTTATCTTTCTTCATAGCTAAAGTATAAGTATTGTTAAATCCTAATGGCTCTAACCAAATTAAATTTCTATCTTCTTCATATACTTTCTTTACTTTTTCATAAACTGCATCTGGGTCGTTCATAGCTTCCATACCTAATATACTTAATAAAGCAGTACCTGTGTATTCAACGTATACATCTAGGTCTCCTCTTTCTAACGCTTTATCTACCACATTAGTTCCACCAAGGTATGGTTTAGTTTCTACTTCAACATCTGTTTTGCCTTCAATAACCCCTTCTAATAAATACACTAACAACTCTTGTTCTGTAAAGTTTTTTCCTCCTATAACTATTCTTTCACTGTTTTCAAAACCACATCCTACTACAGTAGACATAGTTATTGCTAATAATAAAATTAACGCTATTCTTCTCATCTCACCACTCTCCTTCTAATTTTTGGTTAATTTTCATTAATTTTACATGTTTTTGCAATGTACAATATGCTTCTACACGCCTATAGAATTTGTGTTTGTATTTAAATATAATTGTCTAAAGAGTATATTTTAAAATTAGATAAGTTAATAATGTATTCGGTAAGATAAAAATTATTTAAATTAATTTGGTAAGGTCTTATTTTCTTACCCCTTTAGGAGTTACTTTATATTCTAAAAACTTAAGTACATTATCAAATATTAATGCCAACACAGCTGCAGGTACAGCACCAGCAAGTATTAAACTAGTAGTAGATGTCTGAATACCTCTAAATATTAAATCTCCTAGTCCTCCAGCACCTATCATTGAAGCCAATGTTGCTACACCTATAATTAATACACTAGCTGTTCTAATACCAGCCATTATAACCGAAAGTGCTAAAGGTATTTCTACCATAAATAAAATTTGTAGTGAAGTCATTCCCATACCTTTGCCGGCTTCAATCGCTGCCTTATCAACATTTATAATACCAGTATACGTATTTCTTAATATAGGTAAAAGACCGTAGACAGTTAATGCTACTATAGCTGGTACTTTTCCTATACCTAAAAGTGGTATCATAAATCCTAACAAAGCTAAACTTGGTATGGTTTGAAAAATAGATACTATTCTTATAATTGGGTCTGCAAGTTTTCTATTTCTAGTTAAAAACACACCTAAAGGTACAGCAACTAGAACAGCAAAACATAACGCTATTAAAGTTAATTGTATATGCTCTAATGTCCCCTCTAATATTTGAGGCCATCTATCTAAAACTATATCCTTAAAAATTGATATAAAAGTACTTGCTCCTGTCATAGAACAGCTCCTTTCTATTTATATTTTTAAACATTTTCTGCCATTAGCTCTATTATACTAGCTCTAGTAAGTACTCCTTTCAGAATACCATTTTCAGTTACTACTGGTAAATAAGACATCTGATTTTCTGTAATCAGCTTTATAGCTTCCTCTAATGGTCTATCTTCTTGTATCATAGGTATATCTGTCCTCATAATATCGCTTAATTCTAAATCCTCATTATCAAAGTTTTTATGAAGATCCCATATGCCAGCTATCCCCATAAGCTTCTTAGAATTGTCAACTACAAGTAAAGTTTCCACTCTATTTTTTCTCATTTCTTCAAGTGCTTCAGCTAAGCCTTTTTCGGGTCTAGATGTAATAGGTTTTTCAATAAGTTTTTTAATAGGTGGAAGTATATTTAACTTATTTAATCTCTCTTCTCCAATGAAAGATGTTACGAACTCATTTTTAGGATGACGAAGAATTTTATCTGGAGTGTCTAACTGTACAATTTTCCCTTTTCTCATTATACAAATTCTATCTGCTATTTTTAATGCCTCGTCCATATCGTGTGTTACAAATACAATTGTCTTTTTTAATTCTTCTTCTAATTTTACTAATTCCTCTTGTAATTGCTCGCGACTTATAGGGTCCAATGCACTAAAGGGCTCGTCCATTAAAATAATAGGAGGATCTGCTGCTAATGCTCTAATAACTCCAACTCTTTGCTGTTGACCTCCACTTAACTCAGATGGATAACGGTTTTTGTATACAACAGGATCTAAAGCTACCATATCTAAAAGCTCGTCGACTCTTTTCATGTATTTAGATTCATCCATCTTTTTCAGCTTAGGAACTAATGCTACATTTTCTGCTATTGTCATATGTGGTAAAAGTCCTATCTGTTGTATAACATATCCGATATCACGTCTCAGTTCTACTGGGTTAAGTGTACTTATCTCTTTTCCATCAATAAAAATTTTACCTTCCGTTGGTTCAATTAATCTGTTTATCATTCTCATAGTTGTAGTTTTACCACAACCACTAGGGCCAATTAATACTAATAGCTCACCTTTTTTCACATGAAGGTTTATGTTATCCAAAGCACGAAATCCATCTTCATAAACCTTTGAAATACCTTCAAATTTTATCATAGGCAACCCCTCCTTTTTCGACATAATTTGACGCTATATTTTATCATTGATAAGCTTTTAACTCAATGAATCTGTGAGTTTATTTATATGCATCACAAAATATTTATAGAACTCACATACAATTATATCATATATTCTCAGATATCCTCCCAATTTCAGTATTATAACACATTTTCCTCATAATTTAAAATCTATAGGTATATTACGTAAACTTTTTAATTTTCAGATTTTTGTCGCTTGTTGTCATCAATTATTTTATTTAAAACTCTTTTTTAATAATATTTATAACCTTTCAACAAAATAATATAAATATATAAAAGAAAGGAGGAATATAATGCCTTGGAAAAAAGGAAAGGTTAGATTTGATGATGGAACTGTTTATCCAGCTGAACTATTAGTTAAAGATAATGGAGAAGTTTGGAATATGAAAGTTTACAAAGATGGTGGAGTCATAGAAGAAATAGATGCTCAAGAGTTCGCTAGTAAATTTGGGAAAAGTGCTGAAGAAGTTTATCCTTTCAGATACGAAATCGAAGATTAGTTTTAAAATGAAAAAGATAGCTGAGAATCACATCTCAGCTATCTTTTTTATATTCTAGTAATTTTTTAAATACTTCTATTTCATTAGTTGGCTCATTACAAGTAAAATCTTCACATATATATGCTGTAGCTTTATTATTAATCTGCTCCTGATTCTTTGTAAATGGAGCTATATGGTACAATCTGTGATTTCCAGTATTCAATACAACTGTTGCGAAAGGTAAAAATCTTTTATTCAATATTTTTAACATCTCTTTAGTATCTTCTTTATCCCCTACTATAACAATCTCCTTTACTGAAACATTACTAAATAATACTGCTAGCATAAAATATGAATATCCATTTGGAGCTTTCTTTACTTTATTTGCAAATACTTTGAAAATTATATCAACTTTTTCTTCTAATTTAGTATCACCTATCATTTTAGATAGCTTAAGCATATTTAGTGCAGCCACTGAATTTCCAGAAGGTATAGCACCATCATAAACCTCTTTTGGTCTGACTACAAGTTGTTCGCTATCCTTACCATTCAAATAAAAGCCACCATGACCTTCATCCCAGAATAGCTCTATCATACTCTCTGTTAATTCTATTGCTTTTTCTAGATATTCTACTTTAAATGTAGTTGTATAAAGCTCCATAAGTCCCCAAGTTAAAAATGCATAATCATCAAGATATGCATTATATGCAGCTTCCCCATCTCGATATCTGGCAAGTAATCTTCCATCTTCACTTATTAATTTATTATATATAAAATCTACTGCTTTTTCAGCTGAATCTTTATATTCTTCATTATTAAATACTCTAGATGCTATTGATAATGCAGCAATCATAAGCCCATTCCATGCAGTTAAAATTTTATCATCCTTATGGGGATGAACTCGTCTTTCTCTATAATTATATAATTTTTTATTTAAGCTCTCTAGCTTATTTTTAAGTTCCTTATCTTTCTCTATATTTTTTAAATTAGTTTTTATTAGATTAGGAATATTTTTCCCCTCAAAATTACCCCTTTCTGAAATATCATAGTATTTACAATATAGTTTACCATCTTCTTCACCTAATACTGATTCTATTTCTTCTACTGTCCAAAGATAAAATTTTCCTTCTTCTCCTTCAGAATCAGCATCTAGTGCCGAGTAAAATCCACCTTCTTCTGACATCATTTCTCTAAATACATAAGTAAAAATCTTTTCAACTATTTCTTTAAACAAGTTATTACCTGTGACCTGATATGCTTCAGTATAAGCTATAGCTAAAAGAGCATTATCATAAAGCATTTTTTCAAAATGGGGTACTAGCCACTTATTATCTACTGAATATCTAGCAAACCCATAGCCTACATGGTCAAATATTCCACCTTTATACATTGATACAAGGGTTTTTTCTACCATTTCTAACGCTGTTTTTTTACCATAAGCCTTATAATACCTAAGTAAAAACAGTAAGTTATGGGGAGTAGGAAATTTAGGTGATTGCCCAAATCCTCCATATAAACTATCATAGAATATATCGAATTCATTATATGTTCTATGTACAGTTTCTTCCCCTATATCCTCTGTTTTTTTAGTTTCTATAGAATTTTTTATTGCATTTAGTATTTGATTACTTGAATTTATAAGGGTGTTTTTTTCATTGTGCCACATTTCCTTTACCTTGGTAAGTAATTCTATTAACCCCTTTCGTCCATATTTGCTCTTCTTTGGAATATATGTACCTGCAAAAAATGGTTTCTTATCTGGAGTCATTATTATTGTCAAAGGCCATCCACCATGTCCTGTCATTGCTTGGCAGAAGTTCATATAGATATTATCTATATCTGGCCTTTCTTCTCTATCTGCTTTAATTGAAATAAAATGCTCATTTAATATTTCTGCAACTTTTTCGTCTTCAAAGGACTCTCTTTCCATCACATGGCACCAATGACAGGTAGAGTAACCAATACTTAAAAATACGGGTTTGTCTTCCATTTTAGCCTTTTCAAATGCTTTTTCACTCCAAGGATACCAATCTACTGGATTATGAGCATGTTGTAATAGATATGGAGATTTTTCGTTTATTAATCTATTAGTAGTTATGTTAGTTACCATTTAATCACTTCCTATCTCAATTTATTCGTATATATTTTTCACTATTAATATAGGAGGTATTCATAAAAAAACACTAAAGTCGCCTTTTTAAAAGATTGGTTACTAGAACTAGTGACAGGAAATATATTAAGAATAAAAAACTTTTATACTAATTTTAGTAATCCAATGATAATAAGTAGTAGACCAGGAATAAAATAAGTCCCTTTATTTTCTTTAAATAGCTTAAATTTTTGACCTAAAGTAAGTCCTCCTATTATTGCTAACATATTAAAGCAAAAGGCTAATATTAAAACCTGAATATAGTTTATGTCTCCAATTGCACTTGCAAAACCAACTCCCAAGGAATCTAAAGATAGAGCAGTACCCAAATATATTGCCTCTTTTGCATCTATATCTCCAGAGACATCCATATCAGCTTTTGAAGCATCTACTGCAATTTTAATTACAATTCCTAAGTTATTTAGCTTAACATCTGTAATATTATAGTCATCTTCACCTTTTTTTCTTTTTTCATATATTAAATATTTTATATATCCCTCTAAAATAAAATAACACCCTAATCCAACTAAAATAATACAGCTAATAATAGACGCAAATTCCTTAAATATTAAAGTCTTTACAAAATGACCAAATACCATTGATATAAATAAGAAAAAAATTGTCACTAAATTGATTATAACAATGGACAATTTAGGTATGTTTATATTTTTTAAACCATATGATACTCCTATAGTAAAGGAATCTATAGAAAGAACTAATGCTATTAACAATGATTGAAGCATTTGTACAACTCTCCTTTACATTTAATTTATCATAATAATAATGTTACCTAAAAAGTATTATATATAATTAACTTAATTTGGAAATATAAGTTGAAATTTAATTTTCAAAAAACAACAAAAGAATCAGACCAATACTAAAACTTTGGCCCGACTCTTTTATCATACCCTTTTAAGAAATACAAGTATTGAAATTAAATAATTTGAACTAATAATAACTAAAAGAAACAAAAACAATAGTGCAGAAATTAACAAACCTGCTCCTCCTCAGATGGTTGTTCCTCATATTTCATAAAAATAACTAAAGCAATTCCCCCAATAATTGCTGCAACAACACCTGTCAATCTAATCCCTAAATCATCCCCAACATCTTTACCTAACAAAAGTATTGAACTAAATGCTACCATAGCAATCATTTGTCCAAGTTTATTCATAAAGGTCTGTACTGCAAAGTACATCCCCGCTTTGTTCTCTCCTGTTCTTATACCATCATAATGTGCAATATCTGCACATATAGCGTTTGGTAATATACCAAATACTGCAAAGCCTACTCCAGCTAATAATACAAAAATAATAGCTTGAATTGTTACTGAAAATGAAAAAATCCCAAGGAATGAACAGTAAAAATAAGCTAATATTAACATTATCATTGCAAACACACAAAGCTTCTTTTTCCCATATATTTTAGAAAATTTATTCACTGCTGGATATAGTAAAAATGCTATTATGCCTGTTAATGCAGTAACTATTGTTACCCATGTTTCATTAAGCTGTAAAAGTACTGATACATAATATACATTTCCTGTTTGAAAAATTGTAATAGCTATACCATACGCTAGAAAAAATATCTCAAAAATCAAAAAATTCTTGTTGCTTAGAGTTGATTTTATTGACTTCATAAAGTTTACAGAAGAAGGTTTGTAGTCTACATATTTTTTTTCATCAATGAATAAAACCGGTATCATCATAAATATAAACCCAACTATACATAATAAAGCAAGAGTAATTCTTATTGATGTTGTAAGAGAATATCCCATATTTACAAAAATAGGCCATATGTAGGCTGCTCCACTTGCAACTATATATCCTAAGAACCATGTTAATGCTATGTATGTTGATAAATCTATACGTTCCTTTTCAGTCTTACCTAATTCAGATGTTAAAGCAAAATATGGTGTTACATACATAGTAAAGAATATGTAATATAAAAGTAATGTTGTTGTTAACCAGAATGTGTTAATTGTTAAATTATTTGATGGTGGTAAAAACACAAGTAATGTTAATACTGTAAATGGTACTGCTGCGACCTTCATAAAGGGTATTCTTCTACCCTTTGGATTCTTACTACGGTCGCTTAAACCTGCAATCCAAGGGTCGGTTATTGAGTCCATTAAACGTCCTAACATCGTTATAAGCCCTATAACAGTTAAAAATCCAAATACAGAACCTCTAGGAATATAAGCTGGAATATCCACAGTTGAAGGCGGATTGTAAAACCAAACTAACCAAACTTGAATAATCCCCGATAGAATAGACCATCCAAATTGACCAACTGCATATGCCCATTTTATTTTATTTGTTAATTTTCCCACTGTATGCCCCCCTAATATAATATGATGTTCTATTTTATTTAACTAGCTGATGTATCCACTGTTTTGCTTTATCTGTATTTTCATCTATATTATTTTTCTTAGGTTCTATAAAACCAATTTGACCAATCACTTCGTTACCTTGTAATTTGTGACTAAACTTTTCGAAAACTTTACCTTCTCTTCCTCCATAACAAGAAAAGAGTGCAATTTTTTTATCTTTAAGTGATACTTGTGAAAATAAAGTGTTAAAGGATGGTGCGTATGAACCTGCCCAAACAGGACTTCCAAAAACAATTAAATCATATTTATCAAAATTTTTATTATATGGTTCTAATTCAGGTTTTTTATTGAATACTACATTCATTCCACCTAAGAAAAATTTAAGAAAACCTTTTTTAGGTATGTCTTTTTTAGGCCTTAATCTTAATACATCACAATTAATCTCTTCTGCTATAGTATCAGCAATTAACTTTGTATTCCCTTCTAATGAATAATACACAACTAACGTTTTCATAGTCTAAATCATCCCCTTTTTAATATTATATTTTTATTCCCTTATATTTTTTATCACCCCTATTTAGTAAAAGTTTAGTTTGTATTTTACTAATTTATACTTATATTTTATAACTTTTTTTACCTATTTTTCAACTTTATTTGTAATTTTCTTGAAATTAAAAATATTGTATATAAAATAAATATAAAGACCCTGAATTTTCAATCAGGGTCTTTATATTTATTTCTATTCACTTATAGTATCAGGAATTGTAATTATAAAATGGTTACCATCTTCTTTAACTACTAATTCTATTTTACCTCCATATTTTTCTATTGTTTTCTTAACAATATAAAGTCCTAACCCGTCTCCTTCTTTTCCTTTTGTACTAAATCCCTTATTAAAGATTTTTTGTCCTATATCTTCTGTAATAATAGGTGTATTATTAAATACTTCAAAAACATAGTTACCTAAATCATAATCTATCTTTATCTTTAGAACTTTATGTTCATCATTTGAGTGTATTAAAGCATATATTGCATTTTTAATAAGATTTGATATAACTTTTGTCAAATCATAAGTTTTAATTGGTAATTCTTTAGATATTTTGACCACATCAAGAACAACCTCTATGCCATATTCTTTGGCTTCATTAATAGCTGTATTGATTGTTGCTTCAAGCTCTGGAATGCCTATTTCATAATTCTGATGTATAGATTTACCTTCATTTGAAACCCTTTTTAAATAATCTAAAGCCCGTTTAGGTTGTCCCATTTGTATTAATCCCTGTATAATTTGTAAGTGATTCATAAAATCATGTTTATACATTCGAAGTTTTTCATTTGCTTGCTGTGTAACATTTAATTTATATGCTACCATTTCTTTATCAGTGATTATACGTGACAATATTAGAATTTCAATAATTATAAAAATTGACACTATAATACTAATGAACCCTATAATCCAGAGACTTCCTTTTACTCCCCTTTCTGTTTCCCCCATAAGACTTTCAATAGGTATAGCACTAGCAATATACCAATTTAAAGGCTTAATCGCACAAACCCCCAAAAGATAGTCAATATCATTTAGTTCTAATTCTTTCATTACTGGCCCTTTAGTTACATAATCTAATCTTTCTTTCAAATTAGGTGTTATAGTATGTAAAGACTTATAAATAACAGGTTCAAATTCTTCGTCGCATATAGCCAGCTCATTATCTGGTGTTAAAGTTGATTTATTATACAATTCCATTATCTTATCTTTATTTATAAAAGCTAAAATGTATCCCACAACATAATCCTTCATCCCTGCTTTGTCTTCCTTAGAGCCTTCAGGAATTATATGATAAATCTTTCTGGCGATGATAAGTTTCTCTTCTTCAATTTTCTTATCTTTACTAACAAGCCAATCAGGTTTAACATTAAACCATAACTCGTCTTTTTTTGCACTCACCATTTGATTATATATTTCTCCGTTATAAAATTTCTCTTTATCTACTTTAAATGTATTGTTAACTTTATAAATACGCCTATCATTAGTAAAACAAATAGCTTCATCTATATGATAATTTTCTTTAACTATGTTTGACATTCTTTCTTGTATGTAATTGTCAAAATAGTCTTGATATTTCTTCTTTACTGTATGATATCTTGCTATTGAAGCTCCTATTGCCATATTATTAGTAAATGAACTCACCTTTTCAGAAATATCACTAAAACTTAATTCTATTGATTCTGTAGTCTTTATAAGCACTCGTTTTGAAGTATCTATTTTTTCTTGTTTTACAACATTTAATGTATGAGTATATATAAAATAAATATAAAAAAGAATTGGTAAATAAATTAGCAAAATTAAAACTAAAACAAATCTTAACCGCAATCCTCTAGAGTTTAAAACTTTATTAAAAAATTTATTCATTTAACCACTCCGTTTCCTTATCTAGGTCAATTTATTTTATTAGTAAATTTTACTTATAGTTTAGTTCTATCATACTATATTATAGCATATTTATAGCATATTTCGACAAAAGTAGAGAGTGTAAAATTGTAGTTTTCAGTTCCTTCAATTAATGCACTAAAAAAGACACTTCTTTTCAAAGTGCCTTCCATCCAATAAATATCTACTTTCATTTTAAATATTACCATTCTTTTTTATCAGTATAGTATACTTTACTACTTCTCATGTGAGTAATATGCATTTTTCCTTTATTTTGCTGATTAAAATTATTTAATATTTCTGTTTTTGCTTTGTTTAAATTTTTCTTTAACTCATTTCTACATTCCGGACAATATTTATAATGTGCTGAAAGTAAAAGACAACCACATCTTTTACATTCAATATTGACGTATTCATTGGGAATTTCTACTAAACGACCTTCCCTAACAAATCTTTTAGTGACATGATACGGAATCCCTGTTTCCATTTCTATCTCAAAAGCAGTTGCTCCTGGAAATTCTTTTAAATATTTTCTTATAGTCTCAAATGTATCTTCTATAATTTTATAACAATCATCACAATAAGGTCGAATTGAATTTGCATCTATAGATTTTTTACAACGAATACATTTTTTTGTATATACACCTATTTTAGAATTACTTTTCATAAGTACCTCCATCCAGTTCTAGTTCCTTCTAATCCAATAATACACCTAATTACCTAAAATATAAATAGTTATAGAGTCTTATAAATAAAAATCAGCTAAATTTACTTATAGGTGCTAGGTACTTGATACTGGGTAGTAGAAATACAAAATTACAAAACTAAGTTGACTATTGGATTTTACCTACTAGCCTTTGCTAAATACTAGTACTAATTAAAGTACTAAAAAATAATAACCTAAAAAGTGAGTTAAGGAAATTTTTCCTTAACTCACTACAACTGTTAATCAATATTTGGCATTATATGAACTATTTCCTGTATTCTAATAAAGAAAACTGAATCTCCACCGCATACTTCTTTTAATACGATATGGTCTGGTTTAACATCGGCTAATTTTCCTTGTATAGAACCCCTTACTGTTTCAACAATTATTTTTTTACCTATAATACTCATCAAAGTATCAACTACAAAAGGGTCTATACAAGATACTTGCATTGGCATATTCATAGGAGGCATATTTGGTGGTCTGTTCGTAGAAGGCATCCTCCTAGGCATAGGCATATTATTATAAGGATAATTATTCACTACTTTCACCCCATTCTTTATTTTGTATTATATTTTATGTAATTTTAAACAAACTGGTGAAAGTGTTTATATCTAAATAGATTCTAATTTTGTCTAAAAAATTTTACTGCTAAATTATTAAATTGTTGTGCTTCTTCTATTTGAGGAACTAATCCACTTTTTTTAAAAATATATGTATTGAACAATGGATTTAATTGTTTAAAATCATATATATTTTGTACACTACTTAACTTCGCCTTTTCCCCCCAAACGATAAGTACAGGTTGCTTTATACTAGATAAAAAGGGTACTATGTTTATATTGCTAAATCCTGATACAAAGGAAGCAGGAGCATACTTAGCATTAGGACATTGATGTGCAGCACCAAAGGTATATTTTATTACAAAAGGAGTTACATTTTTTAAGTTTTCATATATGAAGGTTTTTAAAAAATACTCTACACTCCTAATAGAAATAAAAGAATTATATACAGCATCACCATATACTGGACTTGTAAATATATTATAAGTTGTAAAACTTGCCTCACAGGGTATGCTAGAATTGCTCCTAATCCCTGATGGAGTAATAAGTACTAGTGACTTAACCCATCTTGAAGCATAAAAAGCAATAAAAAAGGAATATGCTGCCGATAGTCCACTACTAATGATATAGCAAGGTCTTTTTATCTTTTCTTGAATAAATTCAAGTATTGCTCTACAATATACTGAAGAAGTATATTTTATCGGATTCTTTTCTGACCTACCAAATCCAGGTAAATCTATAGCATAAACTTTATAGTTTTTAGATAATTCATTAAAATTTTTTCTCCAAGTAAAATTTGATGCTCCTCCATTAATACCATGTATTAATAATAAAGCCTCTCCTTTGCCTTTTTCTGTATAATATATCTTCCCTTCTTCACTTTGAAAAAAACCATCTTCTCCACCTAAAACATTTGGTATAGTTGGAAGACAAATCGGTCTATATACACCCATATAATATTCCCTCCTATAGCCATTCTTAATATACTCTATTTGTAATGTAGGAATATTATACGAGTAAAGAGTCTCTTTTTTCCATGTATTAAAAAAAGCCCGGTTCAGGTCCAAAAACAAATTCTAGATTTATTGTTCTAACTGGTGTAACATATATTGTTAAAACTGCAGTAGGGGATTCCCTTCTTGTACCAGACTCAAATATTACATCAAAGTCTATATTGGCCTTTATAAGCAAAGAAATAGCAGCATTCAACTGAGCTATTTCTATAATATCTGCATTCAACAGCTTTTTAAATACTTCTGTTGAAAAAATTTTCGCTAACTTTTTGTTAATTGGATAAAAACTATCACCCGCCATAATAAATCCCCTTTATACTTTCTCATATTATTATATGTATAAATATAGCTACCGTGAAATAGTTGAGTAAAAAAAAGATGTCCTCGTTGGACATCTATAATTATGTATTAATAAAATGTTATTCCTTTAACTGTTCTATTAATTTTCTTAATTTAGGTAATTCTTTTGAAGCATCTACTTCTAAATCCTTAGTAGCTTCTTTAAGCTCCTTAACCAACTCTGCTTTAAAATTATAATCTCTACCTTCTCTCTTCGCTTCTAAATGCTCACTAAATTTCTTCTGTATTACTTTTTCTAATACTTTGTTAGAAGTACTCATCTCAGTCCCCCTCTTAATAATTTAGTTATTTATACAGTTCAATGACATCTCTTCTTTTCCTCTTGTTACATATTACCGTTATATCTACTATATTCCTATAGCTTAACTCGAAGGGGATATTTTATATAACTATACTATATTCTTGGTAATTTCATATCCTTCAGTAAATAGTTTTGTGCAAAACTCCTTTTCAAATCTTAAAGTATTCCCAGGTTTTATTTCTGTTTTAGGTTTAATAACCTGAATATCTTCTGTATTATAAATATCTAATATATAATCTGGAACTTTGTACTGATTATTCAAAGATACTATATATAATTTATCTACTTTGTCATTCACAAAAGGACTAAGCAAATTATTATTTAATATGCCTCCATCTAACTTATAGCCATCATAAACTCCATTAACTAAGTCTTCTTTAAATTCACCAAATACTCTTTGTGTATTAAAATCTTTTACTATTTCACTTAAAGTTTTTTCTTCATCAAATCTATAGGGCAATAGGGAACTGTATCTTACAGAATTTATCCCTTCATTTTTATTTTGTTTAGTCACATCCACTATAACTTCTTCTATCTGATTTCCTTTAACTTCAACATAATTCACATAATATGCTTTTACATTATTATTCTTTCCTTTTAAATCTTTCAATATATTTATGACACTTTCGTTTTCAATAACTTTACCCGATATTTTTTCATCTCCAGGTTCTATATTTGTCCAAGTTTCTTTAAGTTTTTCAAAGTTATCAGTATATATATAATATCCATTTATTGCTCCTATAGATGTTCCTGCTAAGACATTAAACTTAACCCCTTTTTCATGTAATCTATAAACAACGCCTGCTTGAAAAGCACCTTTAGCTCCTCCACCTTGAAGATAAATTCCGTTCATTTTGTATTCCTCCTATTTACTTTGTTAATCAACATTCCTTAACTATAATTATACATTATTGGCAGCAATTCTTAATATTACCTTAACACACTTTAGTTGTATCTTCAATATTAAAAAGCAGCAAGGTTTTTTAGGTTCTAGATACTTGGTACTAGTTTTTTATTAAATAAAAAAGACTTCCCACAAAAGGGAAGTCTTTTTCTATTTATGCATTAGCTTTTTCTAAAGCTTTATTATCTTTACCAAACTTTTTCATAAATAATATTAACGCTGTGATTGCTGCAACAATTCCAACTGGATATGAAATAGTTGTTGGTAAACTAAATCCTTCTGGAGCTTGTAGTATATAAGTTATACTTACTGCTGTCATAAATGTTGCTGGAGCAGTTGCAATCCAATGTAGTTTTTTACTCTTAATTAAATATGCAGCTGTTGTCCATAATACAATCATAGCTAAAGTCTGATTAGACCATGCAAAATATCTCCATATGATACTAAAATCAATCCTTGTTAAGATAAATCCAATCGCAAATATAGGTATAGCTAACGTTAATCTATTTTTTGTTTTACCTTGTTCAGCTCCAACTGCATCTGCTATTACTAATCTAGCACTTCTAAAAGCCGTATCTCCTGAAGTAATAGGACAAGCGATAACTCCAAGCATTGCAAGTACTCCACCGATAGGACCAAGTAAACTACTTGATATTTCACTTACTACTGCACCTGCTCCTCCTTCAGCTACCACTGCTTTTAATCCTAAAACTCCACCATCAAAGAAAGTCATAGCTGCTGCAGCCCATATCAATGCTATAATACCTTCTGAAATCATAGCACCATAGAATACTCTACGTCCATATTTTTCGTTAGGTAAACATCTAGCCATCATTGGTGATTGAGTAGCATGGAACCCACTAATAGCACCACAAGCAATTGTAACAAATAACATAGGCCATATTGGTAATCCGTCAGGATGCATATTTGTTAATGCTATTTCAGGTATATTATAACCTTTAATTACTAACATACTTCCTATACCAATTGCCATTATTAATAAAGCAGCACCAAACAATGGATAAATTTTTCCTATAACCTTATCTACAGGTAATATAGTAGCTAAGAAATAATATACTATTATAATTGCTAACCAAATGCTCATACTGCTTAATCCGGCTAATTTTAAATTAGCTAGTAATTGAGCTGGTCCTGTCATGAAAACTGTACCTACTAATATTAATAGTACAACTGAAAATACCCTCATTATCTTTCTTGCATTCTCACCTAAATAAATTCCTACAATCTCCGAAATACTTTTACCGTCATGTCTTATTGATAGCATTCCTGAAAAATAGTCATGTACTGCACCTGCAAAAATACTTCCAAGTACAATCCATATAAAAGCAGCTGGTCCAAATAAAGCTCCCATTACCGCACCAAAAATTGGACCTAAACCTGCAATGTTAAGGAACTGAATCAAGAAAATTCTTGGCCAACTAAGAGGCACAAAGTCCACACCATCATTGATAGATACTGCTGGTGTAGGTCTTTTTTCGTCAACACCGAAAACCTTTTCCACAAATTTACCATAAGTTAAGTAGCCTAAAATCAAAATCACAATAGAACTTAAAAATGATACCATATTTTACCCTCCTTTTATTCTTTTCTAACGGCATTATAACTCTTATCTACTTATTGGAGGGTAAAATAATGATGAATTACATGTTTTTGTGTCTGAAATGCAATATTTTTGTATGAAATGTATTTAAGTTATATTCATTATATTTTTAAACTCTTTTACTTGTTTTCTACTTACTGGTATTTTTTCATTTATCTGTTTCATTTTTACTTGATAGGTACTATTGAACCATGGTTCTATTTCTTCAATGAAATCTAAATTGATAAGAAAACTTCTATGACTTCTAAAGAAATTTGATAAATTAAGCTTTTCCTCTAAATCGCTTAATGTATGAGAATACTCATATTTCCCTTCTACTGAAAAGATAACCGTATTTCTATTTTCAACTGTTGCATAAATTATTTTATTTATATCTAGTGGAACAATCGTTCCATTTTTATATAAACAAATCTTTTTAATATTTTTATCTTCTTTATTTGTTATTACATTCAATAACTTTTTTAATTTTTGCTCGTATTCATTCGAAATATTATCAAGTCTTTCCTCAACTTTATTTATAGATTTATCAAGTCTTTCTTGAGATACAGGTTTTAAAAGATAATCAATAGCATTTAATTCAAATGCTTGGATTGCATATTCATCATATGCCGTAACAAATATAATTAAAGGTACATTTGTACTTTTAATAACTTCCTTTGCAACTTCAATACCATCGACCTTAGGCATTTGAATATCGAGAAAAATAACGTCAGGCTTTAACTTATCATTTAACTCTATTGCCTCTATTCCATGTTTTGCAGTACCCACTATCTCTAATTCCTCATATTCATTTAACAAATACATTAATTCTTCTCTTGCTGGGCTCTCATCATCAACAATCAAACATCTTATCATAGTTTGCCCCCTTATCCTTTGGAATTAACATTGTTACTTTTGTTCCTTGCCCTACTTTACTTTCAATTTGTAATCCATACTTATCGCCATATTTATTCTTTAATCTATTATTAACATTTACTAATCCTATTGAACCTTTATTTTTGTCATTATTAAATATTTTTTGAAGACACTGTTCACTCATTCCTATTCCATCATCTTGTACAATTAGTTCAGTTCCATTCTCCTTATCTTTAGCCCAAATGTCAATCGTACCACCTTCTAATTTTTGTAATATCCCATGTTTTACAGCATTTTCAACAATAGGCTGTAGAATCAAAGGTGGTAGTTTACATTTGATGTCTTTATCTATATGAAAATTAACATCTAACTTATCATCAAACCTAGCCTTTTCTATTTCTAAATAAGATTTAATATGTTCTATCTCTTTCTTTAAATCTACTTCATCCACACCCTGTTGTAAGTTTTTCCTAAAGTATGACCCTAAATGCAATAACAATTCCCTTGCTTTATCAGGTTTTGTTCTAACAAAAGATACTATGGTATTTATAGCATTAAATAAAAAATGAGGATTTATTTGAGCCTGTAATGCCTTTAGTTCTGCTTTAGCTAATAATTCTTCCTGATATTCAAGTTTACTTAATTCTATTTGGTTAGAAAATAAAGAAGCTAGTCCTAATGCTAATTCCAAGTCTATTTGAGAAATAGAATTTTCTGCTGTTTTATATAATTTTAAAGTCCCTACAGTAATATTTCTCTCTTTTAAAGGAACTATTATAGCTGATTTTAATCTACAATTGTCAAAGTTACAGCTTATCTCATTACTATACTTCGCCACTTTATATTTACCAGTTTTAATAACTTCCTTAGTTAATTCTGTTCTCACGTTATCGCCAGTTCTATGATGGTCTTCTCCTATACCTACATGAGCTAGAATCTTTTCTGTATCAGTTATAGCAACTGCTTTAACATCCGTCATATCATAAATAATTTTAGCTGTTTTATACGCTGTTTCTTCATTAAAGCCTTTTCTTAAGTATTTTAATGTTTTATTTGCAATTCTTAAGGCCTTTTGTGCTTGGATTGCTGCTGCTCTTTCTTGGTCTTTAAATATACTTTCTATTATCCCAATAAATATAGCAATCCCTAAAGAATTAGCTACAATCATAGGTATTGCAATTAAGCTTACCAACTCTGTTGCTGCTGAAATAGGTCTAGCTATTATTAAAATTATTATCATTTGTATACATTCAGCAATTGCTCCCATAATTAATGAGTATGATAATTTATTATTGCTTTTGTAAAATTTTTTACTTACAAGACCGGCTAATACTCCTTCTACAATTGTAGAAATACCACATGATAAAGCTGTAAACCCTCCAATGGCCCATCTATGAAGGCCAGCAATAATACCTGAAGTAATCCCTACACAAGGTCCTCCTAATAGTCCTCCAACAAAAACTCCTATAACCCTTGAATTAGCCAATGCTCCCTTTACATATATACCCGAATAAGTTCCTATTATACCTAGTATTCCAAAGAAAATTGAAAATATTAGCTTATCTAAATAACTAATTTTATTCTTAGAAACTAATTTTCTGAATATCTTAACTTTTGACAAAATAAATGCTATAACTATTATTATACCGACTCTATTAGCTAAATCACCTAACATTTGAAATATCATAATTCCACCTCTATTCAAAACTTATTAATGTAAAAAAATATTATGTATTTCTATTATACACCATGTGGTATCTTACCTCTTTGGAAATTTAAGTATATAAAAAAGCGAGCATAGCTCGCTCCGCTAGAGGAACAACATCTTTTTTAGGTTTCTGTTATATTTCTATTCCTCTAGCATAATTCTTTTATTTTTTCTTGTTAAATAATCAACCAACGTAACAATTCCACTAACAAAAAGGTTAAAATAATAAATTATCATTCTCCATAATAAAATTGCATAAACTAAAACATTCTTTGCAAAAAACACATTAAACAAAATGTAGAATCCACCTTCAGAGGCTCCAACAGTTCCAGGAGTAGGTATAAAAGATACTGCCATATACAGTAATGATTGAATGGATATTATATCTATAAAAGAAGCCTTAGAAAACCCTAACGCCAAATAAACAAAATATGTTACACTAAAATAAAAAGTTAATTGTACAACTGTAATTAAAGATACCTTTAGTGCCACAAATTTATTCTTCTTAATTTTTTCTATACTCATAACATATTCTTCTAAATGTTGGTCTATTTTAACCCTATATTTTTCTACACTATTTATAATTCTTATTTTATTGGCTATTTTTAAAACTAAAACCAGAGCTTTTTCTAAAATCTTATAGTTAAAAAACAATGCAAAAATTGTAATTATACCTATCAAATTTAAAATCAAACCTATTAAAACAAAAGGCAGTGCAGGTTTTATATTATTATAAACAAAGCCTACTTTTAAAATAAACATAAAAATCGAGTAAAAAGTTACAATGGTTTGATATATTATAAATTTATTAATCATTATAGAAGTCGCTTGCCCTACAGGTATTGAGTTATTTACCATAGTATATATCTGTGCTGGCTGACCGCCACTTGCAAAAGGTGTTATGGCACTATAATACTGACCTATCATTGTTAGTTTTAAAGAGTTAACTATATTTCCTTTAACATTCACCATTCTTGAAATACTTCTAATTATTAAGGCATCAGAAAACCAAAAGCCTACCATTGACAATAACCCTAACATTAAATAAATCTTATTCGTCCTTAACAAAAGGCTCGGTATATCTGCCAGGTTTTCACTAGACAATATTATCCATCCTGTTATACTTATAAGTAAAATCACTACAAGATAATTAATTGTTTTCTTTTTCATTATAATCGCCTTTCTTACTCAAAAATCTACCTAATTGTTCCTTAGATATCCAACACTCTTTAGGGTCCCTAAATTTCTTTGTTCCTTTGCTATTACTGCTTTGAAAGACAAGCTTTAATAGATTATCCCAAAATTTTAAAAAGAACTTTTTATTTTCTACATCTATTATCGTAAAATCTCGTTTCTTAGCTATTGGATGTAGTACAGTTCTACCATAATATGCTTTTATATTTTTAAATTCTTCATGAGTAATAGCTGCTTCAGCTAAAGCTATTAATTCCTCATCTAAATAACGAAAAATACTCTTTAAGTCATTTTTTACTTGGTTCATCTTTAAATTATCAATATGAAACTCTGCTACAAAATCCCCTTTAGTAACCATGGTGCCATCGGACAATTGAATATCTTTACCATTATATTTTTGTGTAACTACATACATAAATTTTCTTGGTGAATTGGGTATGTGCTTCCATCCATTAACTTTGACTACCGTTTTTTCAAATAAACTAAATATATATCTGACTATCTTGTTCAAATTCTACACCACCCATTCCTTGACTAATAGTTACAAACTCATATCCATCATGCTTAAGCTTAGGTATTATATCTCTAACAGCTTCAATAGTTCTTTTAGGTGCTCCTTCAGCTCCGTTGCTATCATGAAGTACTATTATATCACCATTATTAATATTGTTAATTATTCTGTCTTTTATCTGCTCTACGGTAGTTTTTCTACTCCAATCCTTAGCTTCTTTTGTCCAAAATATAGTTTTAAGTCTATACTTGGTTGCATAGTATAGTGTAAATAAATTAAATGTTCCCCAAGGGGGTCTAAATAGCTTTATATTAATACCTAATTCTTTAAATATCTCGATGGACCTATCAAAATTATATTTAGTCTGTAAAGGAGTAGTTAACCATGCACTTTTGTGTTTTAATGAATGTAACCCCACTTCATGTCCTTCTTTAATCATTCTATATACTAACTCTTTATTTTTATAAGCTTTATCTGCTACTAAGAAAAAGGTAGCTTTTACCTCATTCTTTTTCAGCAAATCTAGAAGTTCAGGCGTATACTTAGGGTCTGGTCCATCATCAAATGTTAAAGCTAAGTAATTAGTATTATCAAATCTCCTTAATACATTTTTACTAATATTTCTACTATAAAAATTAGGTATTATAGCATACATTATAAAAATCATTAAGATTATCAATACTATTTTAGTCATATACCATCCTCTTTTCTCTAGCTAATTTCATAATACTTTTTCTTATTGTAAATATAAAATCCATCTTTTTTTCTACCATTACATAATTCTAAAATTCTATTAGATAACTTATTCATATCTATATTTTTACTTACGTTTGCTATGTTATTTGATAAAGCATTTATATACTTTTTATCATTTAAAATAATATTTAACTTATACTTTAGCTGATCTAAGTCATTTACAATTGTACCTATCTTCTGAGCCTTAATAAACTTAGCATTCTCTATTTCTTGTCCGAGTTCAGGTCTATATACAATTACTGGTAATTGCGAGGCTATAGCTTCAAATACAGTAACTCCACCTGGCTTAGATACAAGAATATCAGCAATTGACATTATCTCATAAATATTTTTTGTATATTTTAGTACCTTTACACTTTGTAAGTCATCAAATTTCTTCAGCTTTTTATATAAATCATAGTTTTTACCTGTTAAAATTAAGGTTTTAGTTTCCTTTAATCTATCTAACCAATAATAAAACTCTTTATCATCTGGTAATAATCCTATACCTCCACCCATCATCATAATAACAAAATCATTGTCTTTTATCCCATATTTTCTCATAATGTGTAATGACTTCTGTCTACTTAAAAATCCTTTTCTTATAGGTATACCCGTTACCTCTATAAGATTTTCGTCTATCCCTTTTTTTATAAGTCTTTGTTTAATTTCTTCTGTAGCTACCATGTATTTATCAGTATATTCATAAATCCATTCCCAACTATCCACTACATCAGTTATACAAGTGATAAGAGGAATATCATGTTTATATTCTTCTTTATATTTTGAAACAAAACCCGAACACATAGGAAACGTAGATACTATAACTTTAGGTCTTACATCATAAATGTATTTTGCAAGCTTAGGTAAATATAACTTATAAAATATATCTTCCATCTGAAACTTTTCACTATCACTTTTCTTATAGTAAAAATAATTATATAATTTGCTACTTGTCTTTATAAGTAGCTCATAGCTTTTATATACACCTTTATATAACTTCGGGTTAGTTATTTCAAAAATATCAACTATATTTACTCTTATATTATTATCTATAGACTTTATATGTTCTTCTATTGCTTTAGAAACAAATATATGTCCAAGTCCAAATGTTGCTGTTAAAATTAAAATATCACATTTATCCTTCATTTGCTATTCCCCATTCATATTTATATTGTTTAATAAGTCTGTTTGATAATTCTAAAATACTGTCTAAAGAATGAGTATTAGCTATCTTTTTCATGTTATTTCTCATTTCTTCTAATTTTTCAGGGTTTTCTATTAAATAATCAATAACATAACCTATTTCTTTCATTTCATCTACTTTAATAGCAGCTTCTGAATCAACTAAAAATTGAGCATTTTCTTCTTCTTGTCCTGGAATATAATATGGGATAATCATCGGTATATTTTTTATAATAGACTCAGAAACTGTAATTCCTCCTGGTTTTGTTATTATTATATCTGATACATCCATTAATTGAGGAACTTTCTGAGTATAACCATAAACAAATATTTTCTTATCCTTATAAGTACTTACATATTTCTTTTCAATACTTTTCTTTAAAGCTTGATTATTTCCACATATAGCTATAATCCTCAGAGGATGTGTACATTTCACAAGATTTTTTAATGCTTTTTTCATAGATTTTACACCCATACTTCCACCCATCAATAATACAGTAAAATATTTATCTTTTTTTCTTCTCTGTGTTGACTTTGATTGTAAAAACTCTCTTCTTACAGGTATTCCATATGGGTATATTTTTTCTCTAGGAATCCCTCTTTTTATTAAGCTTTTTTCTGTATAACAACTACCAGTTATATAAGCATCTACATGTTTGTTTATATATGTCTGATGTGCTTGAAAATCAGTTACTACTGAAATAAACGGTAAATTTATTCTTCTATTTTCTTTCAGCCTTCCTATTACATTTACTATAAAAGGATGGGTTCCTATAATTAAATCTGGAGAATTTTTCTTTATAATATCATATACTTTATCACTTGTTATTTTAGTAAATAATTTCGTTATCCTATTGTTTATTCTTTCTTTATCACTTATCTTATATAATCCACCATACATCTTAGGCATATTAGTAGCCAATACTCTATAGCCATCTGCTATTAAAACATCTAGCACTTTACTTATCTCTTTTAAAACATCAAGCTTTACAACATCATATCCTTTAGCCTTAAACTCACTTTCTAACGATTTAGCTACTTGATTATGACCTCCACCTGTAGATGCTGTAAATATCAAGATTTTATTCATATATTCTCCCCCCTCAAACTCAAATATAATATCTATTATTCTCATTCTTTTTATAGGCTGGGCATAACATATTATAGTCAGTATAATCCCATAAATCAATAAGTTTATTTTATCTCTATATTAATATGCAAATCAAAATCAAGATTATATTAAAATTCCTAACTCTAATTGTAACACTAATTAACATTTTTTCAACAATATTGTTTCACCACTAACATTTCTTTTCGCTAATATATAATGTATTTTTATTAATGCATTATATTTAGACGTATTATGTAATAAAGTTACTTCAATTTTAGAACTTTTGTATTATAATTTCCAACATTATTATACCTTTTTTATGTTAATAAAATGTTATAACAATGTAATTCAAAAAAACCATGGGATTTTCCCATGGTTTTTTTAGAAAGCAATAACTATTCCTCCTTCGTTTGCATACACACTACTTAACCCTGACATTTCTACTATCACTATATCTTTAAAATTATATTTTTCTTCAACTTTTTCTTTAACTTTTTGTGCTTTCTCTAAGCAATTACAATGTGCTATACCTAATACTTTTTCTTCTAATCTTTCTCCTTGTTCTCCTATAATTTCAACTAACCTTCTAAGAGCTCGTTTTGAACCTCTAACTTTATCTACTAACTTAATTTTTCCTTCATCATTACCACCCATAATAGGTTTTATAGATAGAGCTGATGCAATATGGCCTTTTAATCTGCTCATTCTACCAGCTTTAATTAAGTTTTCTAGTGATTCTAAAACAAAAAATGTTTTCATATCCTTTATATATTTGTTTACTTTTTCTACAATTTCTAATTCATTTAAATTATTCTCAGCTAACTCAGATATCTTCATACATACAAGTGTTTCTCCTACTGAAGCACTTAAAGAGTCAAATACATGAACAAATTTATTTTCTACTTCTTCTAAAATCATACTTTTGGCTAACACAGCATTATTATATGTGCTACTAAGTGCTGAAGATAATGTAACAACGAAAACTTTTTCTTTTTCTTTAAACTTTTCAATAAAAGCTTGTGGAGATGGGCTTGACGTTTGTGGGGCCAATCTACTATTATTCATTTTATTTAGAAGCGTTCTTAAATCTAAGTTTTCATCATCAATATAGTTCTCATCACCTATTCTTATATTTAGAGGCACTAAGTCTATATTTAACTTTTCACTCAATTTTTCATTTAAATCGCAGCTACTATCAGCTACTATTTTAATTTTCATAATCATATCTCCTCACTTTCTAAACTACATATATAATATACTAATAATATATTAAAAATAAGATAATATATCAATCTTTTTCTTTATTTTAACTCTTTTATTTTTATTATATTTAGAGTATTATTATAATAGATTATTCTTTTACATAAACTAAGGGGGAACTAAAATGAGTAAAATAAAGATAATTACAGATAGTACATGCGACTTAAGTCCTGAACTTATTAAACAAAACAACATTTCAGTAATACCTTTATATGTTACATTTGATGATGAATCATATAAAGACGGCGTTAATATTAAGCCAAAAGAATTATTTGAAACAGTTGATAAAGTTGGTAGTTTACCCAAAACTTCAGCTGCTCCTCCTAGTGATTTTTATGATGTATTTAAAAAAAATATTGATGATGGATACGATATAATCTATATCTCTATATCATCAAAATTATCTACCACAATGCAAAATGCTATACTTGCTGCAAGTAATTTTCCAGAAAACAAAATAGAAATTGTTGACTCATTAAATCTGTCTACTGGTGTAGGACTACTGGTTTTAAAAGCTTGTGACTATGCAAACCAAGGCTTGAGTATTAAAGAAATCGCTAATAAATTAAGAGAATTAGCTCCTAAAGTAAAAACTGAATTTGTTATCAATACCCTTGATTATTTATATAAAGGCGGTAGATGTAATGCACTTCAAAGTTTCTTTGGAGGTATGCTAAAAATCAAACCAATCGTAAAAGTAGTAGATGGTAAAATGATATTAGGACAAAAGCCTCGAGGAAAAAAGAAAGCCTTAAAGATAATGCTTAATACTGTATTAAATAATAAAGATAATATAGACCCTTCAAGAATTATGATAACCCATTCTTTAGGTTCTGAAAAAGAAGCAGAGTATTTAAAAAAGGAATTGGAAGAAAATACAAATGCTAAAGAGGTAATTATAACAAATGCAGGATGTGTTATATCTAGTCACTGTGGTCCAAAAACAATAGGAATATTATACATAAATGAATAAAGCGGTCCCTATGGACCGCTTTATTTACACACACAGCATTTCCATTCGTTGTTTTATTTCATCATTGACTCTTTCTATATCTTTTATAATTTTATTTCTTTTTTTACTTTTCTCATTTTCTATTCTGTTTAATTTCATTTCTTGTAATTCCATTAGATAATTTTCTGCTCTCTGTTTATCTCTTTCCTTCACAAATTCTGGCGCATTTAATGCTAAATACTTAACTATTTCATTTAGTACATTCCTTTTATACGATAATAGTGTACTATATTTATTACTATTATCTAAATTATTTCTATAAATATAATCTAATATTTCGGTATGATAATATTTTAATATGTTCATTGAACTCTCTGTAAAGGCGTATATATTTATCCTTTCCTCATATTCTTCATTATTAAATTTTTTTAAAACCTTTGGTGGTATCTCTTCACTTTTATTAGTTCTCTCTAATATAAATCTTTCTTTCCCTACCCTATATACTTCCAATATAATCATAGGATTAAGTTTTTTCTTCAGCCGTGGTGCGATGTTAAACTTTTTATCATTACATATAAATCCTTTGTAAACGTCACATTCATAGTAAGATAAACCTGAAAATATTATTTCTTTTTTTCTAACATCCCCCCACATATCCTTAGCTAAATTATCTTCAATGCTTTTTAAGTATAACCTTTTCCTCATGTACATCCCCCCATAATCTGTATATTATAGCTCGTTGCAGAACTCTACAACTCGCATAAATACTGCATTTTATTTATTTAAAT